>JAICQW010000001.1 GCA_025937665.1 Nitrososphaeraceae archaeon
TACTTTTTCGTCGGAGTTTAATATTTTCTCAATCTTCTCAATTTCATTTAATTCATTTCCATCAGTTATATCAGTATTAAATGAACGCTTTTCATCCGCCACCAATTTATACACTATATGTAACGCTCACATATTTAATAAAAGCTCCCGTTAAATTCTAGATATATCCGGGGACAATATCTACAACGCTCGGAATTGACTTGTTGGAGCATACTACAATTGGTTAAGATCATAACCAGAAAAACTTTTCTTATACCGCTGAAGCGAAACAATAGAATAAAAACCCACAAGTTTTCTTACTGAGAAGATGAAATGATTTCTTCTAGGATAACAAATTTCTTATGATAACATGATTTTCATCGACTATTTGAACCTAATCTTGTATTATGAGTGATTTTTCCTGAATAGAACACATGTGATATTAATCTGTGATAACAATTATTACAGACAAACATATCTAGAAATTGATTTAACGAATGAATATGTTTTCTACAATAGTCACATTTTATAGTTTCCAATAAGGTATTATATGCATTAGAATTTAAATAGTTTTTAATAATAATTTAGGCAAATATTTTCTTGATTAATTTTCTATATTATACATCTAGTGTTATCGAACATCCGTGCCTAAAATTAGAACCTCTCAGTTTATTAATTGATGTAGGGGTAATAGAAACAATTAAAGGACTCATTTGTTACTTCTCGATACTTATAGATGAAACTCATTTTTGAAGGATTATTATTTATCTGTGCCTATGCATGTATGTGGGCCAGCGCCGCATTTCAAATAGAAATTACACCACAGATAGTTCTTGCTGCAGAACAGGCAGTACCAAACATGAATAAGACTAATTTTGGTTATCAACTTGAATCAAATGTTACTGATAAAAATACCACTAATGAAATTGCTTATAAGAATCCTCAACATGGAATCATTATGCTATTCCCTTCAAATTGGACATTTTCCACAAGTGGTTTACCAGAATATAATCAAATTGCCGCATTTTATGCTCCATTGCAAAACCTATCCGATCCAATTCCCGCTAGATTTACTATCGCTGTAATGAGCTATGAGCAAAATATACCTCTCAAGGAGTTTACTAATATGACAATAAGCTCACTTAATCAAACCGGCCAAATTATGATATCAAGTTCTGATCCAATTACTCTAGCTGGACGACCAGGTCATCAACTTGTATTTTCAACATTACCAAATATGGGTAATCCTATTTCATTTGAGATATTGCATTCTTGGACAGTAATTGACAACAAGATTTATGTTTTTCAATATAGTGTCGAAAGCGCTAAATTTGATACCTATCTCCCTACAGTCAAGCATATTCTAGAATCATTGAGAATAGAATAGAATAGATTCGAGATTCTAACACTCAACAATCGTTTCAGAGATGACAACGCATCAAAATAATCTATTGTGAGACCACTGCAAGTAATAAGTCTCATATTTTAGAAGACGTTTAATAAACCACGGAAGTAAAAATCATATATTAATAAGGGCGTTGAGGACAGATGGGAAGTAAAAGAAAAAAGTTAATCATTACAATAGTTCCATTATTAATTATTATTGCGGCCATTTTCTATCAAGTTCCAATTACAAGGATATCTTCTGAATCTATCACAAAGTTAGACAAGTTTGGAGTATTGGAAATATATCCTACTAAATTAGGGGGCAGGGAATGGTTTATTGACATGAACAAGCCTGTTGAGGACCCCGGGTTTAATCCTGGGTCAAATATTACTAGGCAATTAGATGGTTCATGGCAGATAAACGGAAGACTTGAGAATGGCACGTACGTTGGGGAAGTGAGAATGGAAGTCAGTAAACTTCCAGGATCCAAAGAATGGAAGAATGTCGAGATGACAGGATATGCCAAAATAGTTCCATCCAACAATCCAAATGATTCACTGGTCTGGTCAATAAGAGGAGGAAGGCATAATAGTACAGTTCCTTGTGAAGGAACAGCTCTTAAGGGAGAAATCGATATTAACGGTACGGTTTCTTGGGTGAAAGAGATATGGCATACGGGGGGATATACCAACAAACGAGCCGAAACACAAGTTACAGAACCAATTATTGGCAGATGGATTGGTTGGAAAGTTGTTGTCTACAATATGAATAATGATACCGCAGTAAAGATGGAATCTTATCTTGATGACAGAGCAAATAATCATTGGATAAAGGTTACCGATTTGATAGATAGTGGTGGATGGTACGCTAATGAACCAGATCCTTTATTCTACGGCGCAAACTGCGGTAAGGCTAAAGATCACATAATAACAAATGGAGGACCTCTAGCAATCTTTAGATCTGACAATATGACATGGAATTTTAGGGACTTGAGTGTGAGAGAAATTCAACCCCCACTATCTCCGTGAACTTTCATCATTCCAGTCCTTTCATCATGAACAGTAAAAATCTAGTATTATCATTGACATAGATATTTGGTTACATTAAGGGCTTGTTTGAAATTGATTGTTGGTCTTAAACCATTGCATCTGAATCCTAGCTCTTATAATCTTTGTTGACCACAGTATTAATACATGCCAGCTAGAAGCTTATGGCAAGGTAGTATCTCGTTTGGGCTTGTAAATATACCAGTTAAACTATATTCAGCAACAAATAACAAAGAATATGTTTTCAATCAATTATGCCAAAACGGACATAGGATTAGATACAAGAAATGGTGCCCGGAGGAAGAAAGAGAGGTTCCATTTTCAGAGATAAAAAAAGGTTACGAAATTGAAAAAGACAACTATATCGTATTTGAAAAGGAAGAACTTAACAAGGTAAAATTAAGAACAACTCATTCAATTGATATTAAGGAATTTATAGAATACAAAGAGCTTGATCCAATCTTAATAGATAACAGCTACTATGTGGCTATTGATCCAAAAAAAGGAAACGAAAAGGCCTATGCACTCTTGGTAAAAATATTAAATGAAAATAACTTAGTGGCCATCGGTAAAGTTGTTTTAAAGGACAGGGAAAACGTGATAGCTTTGAGACCTTATCAAAGAGGTCTTGTTATGCATGTCCTGAATTATCTAGACGACATGAAGCCTGTGGATGAAATCCCCGAAATGGGAAACACAAAAGCAAAATTAGATCCACAAGAAATTTCGCTCGGCAAGATACTAGTACAAAAGTATCGCAGCAAAGAGTTTGATATTGGAGATTATTCCGACACTTATGTCCAAGAACTAAGGAAGCTCATAGAGGCAAAGAGTAAGGGAAGAAAATTTGTTTCGTCCGCTCCGAAGGTAGCAAAACCCACCAAGGATCTTCTTGAGGCTCTTAAGGCCAGCATCGAAACCAAGAGGAAGTAAATACATATAGAAAAACCCACACTTATTTTTGAAATTCAAACGCAAATAACTTGGTAATGAAACTGACAGGATTAAATATACTCTAGCTTCATAGTATGCAAATTATGGAATACGAGGATTACGGTAAAAAGATGCTCATATACGCAGGCATTGCCATTGTAGGCATATTTTTTGGATTACAGGCCATGTTTGGGTTTCCTTTGTTCAAATCATTCGAAAGTGATAGTGTGAGTGATGCACGAGTTGTAATCAAGGATGCAAACGGAAACTGTGTATTAGAAGCTTCTGATAAAATTCCGAGGGTACTTCACAATTGCCCCTATGACAAAGAAGACATTGTATTAATTACATATAAGAAGGGTACACCAGATATTAGGACACATAGTCCGAAATCCTAGTTACGGAAACGGAAACGTTCGTTATAATTTCAAATTTTGTAAAGTGTTATATTTGATGTTCAATATAATAATATGTGGACGAGGACTTTACTAAAAAATCGACTTGTTTACTATGCGATGCTAAGGTTGAGCCCAAATCTGAAGTTCAAATATGTCCAACCTGTGCGATAGTAGCAATGTCGGATGAGGATTTCCAAAACTTAGATTATATTTCTCTAATTGAAAATGTCAAACCTAAATCCATTAGCGATAAAGAGCGGAAAAGAATTTTGGATTTGTATACCCCTGTACGCTGACTACAACTGATAGAAAACAAAATTATCAGTAAAAAAAGGAAGTGCTAATTTAGGATACTTTTCGTCCAGCTATTTAAAAAGTAAAACAAAAATTAGACAGTAGAAATAACTAATGCGGTTCTTACCGGACTAATCTCTCTTAAAGGCCTTTGCCTCATCTTTAGTGACATTAAACCAAACTTTATGTCCATCGAATCGCACTGCTCTGTTTTTTGGCAAATAGAATTTGTCTTTGTCAACAATTCCTCTTTTTGTTACTACAGTATCTGCGTCTAAATCATGTACCTCGCCCAAATCATAATCGTCAATACCTCTAGCTTCCTTTTTCATAACGTCGTCCCAGTTTGTAATTCCACTCATACACTATTCAGTGCAACATGTGATTTAATGGTTAAAATCCTCCATCCCTCAGGTTAGAAAAAATGGTAACGTTTACTTTAACACAGATGAAATAGATTCAGGAAAATATTTGCTGGAAGTATTACATAAAATTGAGTGATGGTTCAATTGGTACATGGGCACGTCGTTCGGTGACTATAACGAATTAACAGTTCACTTTATTGAGTTATAGTGACTCTACAGCTAAAAGTCGGAAGAACCACCCGCACTGTATGGACTCCCCTTGATGGTTATAACAAAGTCCAAATCATTTATACGCTTCAATAAATTAAGATCAAGGTTATGACTAACTATCATTTTCGTTCCCTTTAGATAAAAACCTGGAGCCATACCAGTAACGCTAATCACTCTTTCTCTTAGTTGTTCAGTATCTTGATCAGGTTTGAGAATCATTTCGAGAGTATAGATATTCTCTCTATTTGCCTTTTCATCAATAATCAATCGTACAACTAAAAGTGGATCCACTTTTGAGAATACGGTCCTGATAGCATTATCAGCCTCGGTAAATTCTTTCACAACTTCCTTAACACCAGTTTCTTGATCACTCATTTGCTCTTAATAGCTAAAATATAGGTTTAAAAAGTTTTTACATACAAATCAATTTTGATACTAACAGAGAAATGCACAATATTTCTTTATAATGGACATATGAATACCCTAACTCATCTTTTCTAAGGCAACTAATCACTTAATAACTGATTAGGATTACTTTTCTCTTTCTGACGTTAATATGGCGCATGATTTTTAAAATTGTGCAGATCGACAAGTTCACCTATTTTTCTTTTGTATTGCAAGTACAATTGTGGATTGCCAGAAGGAGTGAGTGAAACGAGAAAACCTAACACGATGCTGATCAGTTATAATAAGAAAAGAGACTTTGAAAAAACGAGCGAACCCAAGGGAGAAATAAACCCTACTGAGAAAAGTACGAAATTAAGAGAGTTTGTTGTCCAGAAACATGATGCGTCTCACCTTCACTATGATTTTAGATTGGAATCTGAGGACGGTGTTCTAAAATCTTGGGCGGTACCCAAAGGACCTTCAATGGATTCCACCATCAAGCGACTGGCAGTATTGGTCGAAGATCATCCTCTAGACTATTTACATTTTGAAGGAACAATAGCACCCGGAAATTACGGCGCTGGTACGGTGATAGTGTGGGACACTGGAAGTTATACCAGTAAAGAGAACCTTTTACAGCAAATGGAAAAAGGAAAAATCTCAGTTGAACTCTTTGGGAACAAACTAAAGGGTCTGTTTTCTTTGGTCAGAACTAAGAGGGATAATCAATGGTTGTTGATTAAATCGAAAGATCAATACGCATCAAGCCAAGATGTAACAACCGAACAACCTGATTCCGTCTTGACTAGCAGGTCGAATTCGGACATTGAAAATGAAAGCATTAACAAGAGAAATAAAAGGAAACTCAAGACTAACAATCTCACCTCTTCTATTGATTCTAAGAACGGTAAACAAACAATAAATTTTCAAAGAATAGAGCCCATGCTCGCTTCGCCATTTGAAAAAGCCTTTAATCACAAGAATTGGGTATTTGAAATAAAATGGGACGGTGTAAGGGCAATAGTGTTTAAGAATAAAAAGAATATAAAGATTCAGTCGAGAAATGGTAACGATATTACAGATAAATATCCTGAAATATTAAACGACTTAAAACTCTCGCTGAAAGAATGCGAGTCTATCGTAGTAGACGGTGAAATAGTTGTCTTAAATCAGGAAGGCGTCCCAGATTTCCACGCCCATCAACACAGAATGCATGTTCTAAATAGTAGAGAGATAATGGCTCTTTCTGTAAAAACTCCTGCGACCTATTACATTTTTGATGTGCTGTATGAAAATGGTAAGGATGTTAAATCCTTAAGTTATATCAAAAGGCGAAGAACGTTATCAGATATAGTAAGAATAAATAAATCAATTAAAATATCCGACTATATTGAAGAAAAAGGAGTGCAGGTGTTTGAGAATAGCAAGAAGTTAAGCCTTGAAGGAATAGTTGCCAAACATAAAGAAAGTATGTACACAGAGGGTATAAGGTCCAAAGATTGGTTAAAAATAAAGAACACCAAGACACAAGACTGTGTAATTGTAGGTTATACAAGAGGAGAAGGCGCTAGACATAGATATTTTGGATCGCTCGTGCTAGCCGTATACTCTACGCAAGAAAAAAAATTAAAGTTTGCGGGGCATGTAGGGACTGGCTTTGATGATGAAACTCTTGAAACTGTATATGGTAGGATCAAGAGCCAGGAAATTGCATCTCCTCCGGTAGATAAAGTTCCCTACCTCAATCGTAAAACGACTTGGCTGAAGCCGATAAATATCGCCGAAGTAAAATTTGGCGAGTGGACCAAGGATGGAATATTGAGGGCACCCGTCTTCTTAAGAATTCGCGAAGACAAAAGGCCCGAAGAGTGCATTACTGAAGCGGACAATCCTCTTGACAGTTCTCAAATTAGAATCAATAAAAAGAATGAAAATAGCACTAAAAATACCACTGCCAATAAAGTTAAGTTAACAAATCCCGATAAGATATACTGGAAGGCCACAAAGGATCATCCCAAGTTTCTGAAGAGGGATCTAATACAATATTATGAGCGCATTAGCGCCCGGATATTACCACATCTAAAAGATAGACCTCTTTCCCTTAGCCGTTATCCAAATGGAATCAGCGGTAAATCATTTTATCAAAAAGATTGGGATCAGAAAAAGCCAGACTTTGTAACTACAGCAAAAATTCATTCTGAACAAAGAGGAGACAGTATTAACTACATTATTTGTAACAACATGGAGAGTCTTCTTTGGATAGCAAATTTGGGATGTATTGAAATGCATCCCTGGTACAGTAGAATTAAAGAGTTTGACAAGTGCAGCACCTCCACTCAAGTGTTTGAAGAAAAATGTGGACTTAATTTTCCTGACTTTATTGTTTTTGATCTAGATCCGTACATCTATTCTGGTAAAGAAAAAAAAGGGCAAGAACCAGAATACAACGTAACCGGGTTTAAAGCCGCAGTAGAAATTGCTTATGAATTAAGGGATATTTTAGAAGGGCTGAAAATCCATTGCTATGTAAAAACATCGGGAAAATCAGGATTGCATATTTATGTTCCTATTTCCAATACTTATCCCTACGAACAAACCAAGAATTTTGCTGAAGTAATGGCCAAAATGATGGTTTCAAAATTTCCAAACAAAGTTACAACGGAATGGAATACTTCAAAGAGGAAAGGGAAAGTATTTTTCGACTATAATCAAAATGCGAGGGGAAAAACAATAGCGTCCGTTTACTCCTTACGTCCTACCCCAACAGCGACGGTTTCAATGCCTATCTCTTGGAAAAAATTGGATTCCATCTTTCCGACTGATTATAACATATTAACTATCTCGAAAATTATTAGGAGCGATGGTCCCTGGCAAAATATTCTTTCAGATAAGCAAGACCTTAAAAAAATAATTTCTGAAATAAAAGAAATAGTCTAGGCTTAAATAATAATTATAGATACCTTCTATCAGTTACTAATTTTCATCCAATCTCAATATTGTAAGTCCATTAGGAATTAATGAGGGCTAACGAATTAGCGGAAATATTGTGGTGAGGTCATATTACTTCCAATCATTAAATCTTGTTCTACTCTGCATGCTTTTCTATGATTGATTGTATTCTTCCACCAAATTTTCTTTTATACTCAGATCTGCATGAAGTACAGCAGAAGAACCGTTCATAATTAGCAAATTTGAAGACTTGTGGAACTCCGGCAATAATTCCATGACAAAAATCACAGTCTAAGACTACCTTCAAACCTTTTTTTATTTTCTTGAATTGTTGAATAGTATTATCATTATAATAATTCTTATCTTGTATTCCAATATTAGTATTAGCATTTACTTTTACAACTTTTCCAAAATCAAGTACTGGTACTACTCGTTGGATGAAACCTACATTTACCAGTCTTTCAAATCTTGCTTTGACGGTAGGAGTTGTAATACCAGTTTCACGTGAAATCTGACGAAAAGACTTACGTCCATCCTCAAATAGCGACTTTAGTATTGATATGTCATAGTCATCAAGCTCAACTGGCATTGATGATTGAAGGGTGCGGAGTCAAATATTAAATTTTACATTTGTAAAGTTCTATTGTTATATTTGTTCTAGTTCACTATAAGGTATTGGCAAAAGATCCCATTTGTGGCATGTTTGTTGAAGAAAAACTTGATTCTATCAGATACAGTACGAAAGGTAAAGAGTATTTGTTTTGCAGTAATCAATGTCTGCATGAATTTATAGAGCCAGAAAAGGAACTCAAGAAATTAAAAATTCATGTAGCGATAAGCATTGGCCTAACAATACCTATATTATTTTTGAGCTTGCCTCATATGCTTCCTACCCAACTCGGTCAATTTCTTCCTACGGACTTGATGCATAACTCAAATTATATTACGTTTGTATTGGCTACTCCTTTACAATTTTGGATTGGCTGGAGATTCTATAAGGGCTTTTGGGACGGCGTTATGTCAAGAGCATCAAACATGGATACACTTATAGCAATAGGAACTTCGGCAGCGTATCTGTATAGCGCTGCAGTAACAATCACTCCAGATCTCTTTCCATTTAAAGCAGTTTACTTTGAAACTGCGGCTGTAATTATTACTTTGATACTTATGGGTAGATTGCTAGAAACAAGAACAAAAGAAAGAGCTTCTATTGCAGTAAGAAAATTACTTGATTTACAGCCACGTATGGCTAACGTATTGCGACCAACAACTAGTCCTTCTGGACAAATCCTCGAAACGGAAACTGAAATTCCTATTGAGCAAATTAGGGAAGGGGATATATTGATAGTTAGACCTGGTGAGAGTATTCCCGCCGACGGACTAATAATAGAGGGTACATCCTCATTGGACGAATCTCCTATTACCGGAGAGAGTATTCCTGTTGATAAAACAAAAGGTGGAGACGTTATTGGCGCAACTATGAACAAGACAGGCTTGTTAAAGATTAAAGCTGCAAAGGTCGGACAAGATACAGTACTCTCACAGATAATAAATCTTGTTGAAGAAGCTCGGACCGGCAAAGCTCAAATGCAAAGGACAGTAGATCAGGTTGCAAAATATTTTGTTCCTGCAATAGTTATCACTGCGATCGGCGTAGGGTTAGGTTGGTATTTTGTGGGAAACATAGGTTTCACATATAGTCTTTTAGCTTTCGTTTCAGTAATCATTATTGCCTGTCCTTGTGCCCTGGGAATTGCCACACCTGCTGCATTGATGATGGGCTCCGCAAAGGCTTCTGAGCACGGTATACTATTCAAGGGTGGAGAATATCTGGAGATTGCAAGTAAAGTACAAACAATAGTGTTTGACAAGACTGGAACACTAACAGAAGGTAAACCATCTGTTACCGATATTTATGCTATATCTAGATCCAAAATTGGAGAAAAGGAATTGCTGCGATTGGCAGCCATTGCAGAATCGGGCTCTGAACATCCATTAGGACAGGCAATTGTAAGGAAAGCAAAAGAAGATAATGTGATTCCAAGTCCAGAATTAGCCGAATCAATTGCAGGGAATGGAATAATTGCGAAGTATCAAAACCATGTATTTATGGTAGGAACAAGGAAACTTATGGTTGATAATAAAATTTCAATTTCTCAAGATATTGAGTCAAAGTTGAGCGAATTTGAAAATGAGGGCAAGACTGCTGTCTTGGTATCGATAGATTCTAAACTTTCTGGAATTTTAGCTCTTGCTGATACATTAAAAAATACTGCCAAGACTGCTGTGGGGTCCTTAAAATTTGATGGGAAAGAGGTCATACTGCTTACAGGAGACAATGAGAGAACAGCAAATCATATAGCAGCTGAATTAGGAATCAAAAATGTTATGTCCCAAGTTATACCACAACAAAAAGAAAAAGTAATCGCAAAACTCATGTCGGAGAAGAAAATAGTAGCCATGGTAGGAGACGGAATTAATGATGCACCAGCATTAGCTAGAGCAGACTTGGGAATAGCTATTGGATCAGGGACAGATGTCGCAAAAGAAACTGGTGGTATTATACTAATAAAAGGTGACGTTAGAGACGTATCCATAGCACTCGAGCTAGGTAGGAGAACAGTTTCCAAGATTAAACAGAATCTTTTCTGGGCTTTTGCATATAATACAGGATTGATACCAATTGCTGGAGGCGTATTAGTTCCGCTACTCGGAGTCGGAATATTTGGATGGTTACCAATGTTGGCAGCACTTGCAATGGCTATGAGTTCTGTAACTGTAGTTGGTAACTCTATTTTACTTGGAAGATATAAACCAAAGTTCTCTCATGCATCAGTATAGATTTCCAATTTATCTTACAAAATAAACAACATGCAATTTTATTCGGGCAGTATTCTGAAAACCTTGCCTTGTCCAATAGATACTACATACAAGTAACCATCTGGGCCAACCGTGAGGTCAGTTATGCCACCAAATCCCGCTCCGAATATAATCTCTTCTGCTCCAGAGGTGACCGGGTTCCGAATATATCTATCTGCAAGTGCTGGGGGAAGTATGAGGTCATTTCTTGCTTCGTTTAGTTCAAAGTGATAAATACGACCATTGTGAACATCTCCAACAAACATGTCGTTCTCATATTGAGGTCCTAATTTGTCAGAATCTAGAAATACTATTGACGTCAATCCTGAGCTTTTTGTCCAAACTAATTTGGGATCATAATATCTTCCGTTACCATCAAATGTTATCAGATCATCAGTATTAAATTTTTTTTGCGAGGCTGAAAAACCATACATTTGTTGCCAACCGCTATTGAATCCTGGATTTACTAGGTTTATTTCATCTCCATCAGCTGGTCCATTCTCTGTATCCCATAGGAAGCCTGTTATGGGATCAAAATCGAGTCCAAAACTGTTCCTAATACCATAGGCGTAATACAATCGCAAAGGCATGGAATCTCCTAATATCCCCTCTCCTACTGGCTTTCCACCTTGTGTTATTCTTAGAATACCGCTGCGTCCATCCGCAACTATTCCATCATCAAAGTTTTGAGCTTGTGTTGCTTCAAAATCGGCTTTAAATGACCCGTCAATGTCTCCTACTGGAACGTAAATGTTGTTGTCAGGACCGATTTGTATTGCTCCTCCGTTATGTCTTGGTCCAGGGTCTGCAGGCAAATCCAAAAGAAGTACGGGATTTACAAGTCTATTATCAACTAATTCATATTTGTATAGGCGATTTCCTATTGGGGTTTTACCTGTCCTATCACTTCCATCATTACCATTAATTTCGGTAAAGTAGAGGTAAACATTTGTTTTAAAATCATTTTTGGAAACTGCGATTCCACACATTCCCCTTTCAATAGAATTTGCTACGTCCACATCAAGAAGAGGCATATCTGTGACTATCCCTCTATTAACCCTCATTACGGTTCCTTTGTCCTTTTCCAAAACAAGAAAGTCATCAGGACCCAGGAAAGCCATGGTTGTAGGTACTTGCAACCCTTCAGCTACTTCCTCAACTTTGAGGTTGGAATCTGAGACTTCGGGATGGTCAGTCCCCTTGTTAAGCACCCTTTCTTTCAACGTGGTTTGACCATGGGTTTGATCAAAATAAAAGGTGAAATTAAAGATAAGAATAAAGAGAAACAGAAGAGTAAGATAGCTGTTCACCCTAGGCTGAAAAAGCAAGATTAGGCTCGCGTTTCACAGCAAGTAACGACAAATATTAATTTACCTTCTCAGTTCTAACATCAATTCTGCCGTTAGCATTTAATTCTCATAACGTTTATGAATATTGACTAATAATTCTCGTTAGTTGAAATCACTTTTAGTCTACACAATTACATTTTTTATGTTCTCAGCATCATCACTATATTTTTTGGTTGCAATTTTTGGCGAGAGTATCGAAAGCGACGAAACACACATTTCGCAGCCAGTTGAAGGACAAGAAGACGTTGTTAATGAATCCGGCCACAGTGAAGGCCAGGGAGAACTTGAAACACTGAGTAAAACAAATGAAACATCAGAACAACATTTACAAGAAGAACAGGTTCTCGCTCAAAACGCAAGTGAATCAAATCAGATTGAACATGAACAAGGAGATGGGACACAACATCAGAAAATGTTTGAAAAACAGCGCCGGATATTAGAATTACCACTTTCAGTTGGAGCTGGAATCGGCTACGCTGCAACAGGACTATGGATGATACTAGACAAGAAGAACAGTAAAAGTCCGTATATAATAGCAATAGTTGGTTCTTTGATATTATTAGGATTATATGCTTCATCCCGAACAATAGGGATTTCCAATTGGGGAATAGAGCCCATAGGCATATTGGATTCAGTTGTGGCAGGACTCCAGGTCGCAATTGTTGCTACTTGTCTGTATATTCTAATGAATAGAATACATCCCGATGGAATAACTGTTGATTAATAGCATTCAAATATTCAGAAAAACAGTCTAGACAAGATTAAATAGTCGAAATAGATACTTCGGCAATTTCAGAAAGTCTCGTTACGTACTAGACTTAACAAAGAATCTTCAATTTGCCTTAGTTTCACGGGTTTAATCAAAATATCAATATTCTTGTCGTAAAAAACCTCATGCTTTGATATTTCATGATCTAAAAATTCAAAAGCAGTAATGAACATTATAGATGATGATGGAAATTTCTTTAGGATTTCCGATGCGACTTCAATTCCGTTCCTGTTACCTGGTAACCGATAATCTATGATATAAGCATTAGGACGCTCGATATCAATATCGTCCAATATAGTTTCAGAGTTAATATACGTCCTAATTACTCGATGACCTTTCCTAGAAAGATAGTCGCTGTAAAGGGTTAGAATGTCCTCTTCGTCATCAAGAATCATTATTGTTAACCTTTTTCTTGTTTCTACCATGATGAACAATCCGCTCAATTAATCTGCTCGGTCGATCGCTTATGACGATTAATTGTAATCATCGTTGGATCAACATACTATTTACAAGTTTATCAGGATTATGTCTTATATCCTGACATGTATTACTGACAAGTACTACTCGACTATCTAGTCCCACGAGGACTTATCGTTTTATGCCGTAAAATTGTTATTCTTTTTACATATTGCATGAGGAAGTAAAATATTGGATAGGAAGTTTATCAAATTAAGATAATAATAAAAAGTTATAACAAGGTTTTAATTAATATCCCAAATTGGAAAACCAATCTGATGAATGCCAAATATGTCATCACATTAGAGAGTTCCACATATTAGAGAACGGAAAATATGGTATTTGTCTGAAATGTCATTGCATTAATTTTAAAGATTAAAAACCATTTTGTTTATAACACGTACGGACAATAAGCAGATAGTAAAAGATCCAAATTATTTTATGGTGTTATTCTGTAGATATTCCTGAAACATTTGCAATGTCGTCAATTGCAAAGTATTCATCATTTGATCACATAAGGCTTGACTAGTGGCCTGGACCCTTAGGCACGCTTGATATAGCCTAATATCATCAGCGTTTAGATTTTCATAATTCTGAGGCATACCATATACTTGATTTGAAATAAGAATTGTAAAAACAAGCAAGGTTGTAACTATAAATAAACCCACACTAGTCATTTTCAAATATTATCTTCACTACTACTTGAGTTTTATCTCTTGTCCAACTATATTCGCATGTCCCTCCTTCCCTTAGTGGTCATTTTGATCTTAAATTACGATGCAAGGTATTGAAATTATGGGCCGAACTGTACCTTCATATCGAATTGCTTCTGAAAGAGAAAGAAGGAAGTGGAAAATATTTAGAGATCAATTGGACAAACGTGAAAGAAAAACATTTGATGAAATGATGTCCATTTCAAGATTGTATAATGTTGCTGGTGTAGGTTCTTGTAAACCTGTTCTATTTCATCCGATTCTGATTTCTATAATATTTGATCATTATAAGCAAATGAGAAAAATTCGAAAATGAAATAAAGATGATTAAGAATTGATCACAGGATTAATTTTGTTTTTGAAATGGAGATGGTCGTTTGTGAACATTTTTGACATGATTTCTTGACCCAATGATTTAGCGTATGATTTATAATTAAGGTTCGGTGGGATTGGGACAGTCCATGTAGTAGGGTCCTGTTACATGGTATTTAGCTTTTCCTTATCTACAATAAGAATATCATAATCAGCGACCTGGTTCAAATACTTGAATGTTTTCGTTCTTCCGATCAGAGACGTAGACTCGCCCTTCTGAATCTACCGCGAGATGCTCGGGAACTCTAAATTGTCCGACATCTTCTCCATAAGATCCCCATTTTGTAATGAAGTTGCCGTTACTATCGAACTTTAAGACCCGTGGTTGATGACTGCATCCTGGGTCTTCCTGGGGATCTGTAACGTATACATTATCATATTTATCCACAGCAATATGCTCAATATGACAAAATTGGTTGTCGCCGCCACCCTTAGATCCCCACATCAATATCGGATTCCACTGGCTATCAAATTTCTGAATACGTTCATTGCCCCTCTCGTTAACAATAAAATTATTTTTTGAATCTATTTCAATTGTCGTTGGGAGGTTGAATTCGCCAATCGCGCTACCCAACTTTCCAATAGACTCAACAAAGTTCCCATTTATATCAAATTTCTGAATACGATTATTTTTGGAATCCGCCACATACACATATTCTAGGTTCTTATCAACAGCAACATGTCTGGGGTTATCAAATTTTCCTATTTCATCACTTGGCTCAGCATCTTTATTTCCAAATTTCAAGATAAAGTTACCGTTACTATCAAATTTTTGCACTCTATCATTGGCTCTGTCAACGACCCATACATTACCATTAATATCAACATCAATTCCATAAGGGACGTGGAATTGACCATCACCGTTACCTAATTTACCCCAAGCAAAAAGAAATGTACCGTTCTTGTCGAATGCTTGAATTCTATTACCATCTCTATCTACAGCATAGAGAATCTTTTCATCGGGACTAAAATCTAAATCATGCGGACGCTGAAATTGACCATCATCTTTTCCTTCAGAACCCCATTTCTTGTAGAATTCATACACAGTAGCTTTTTGGAAGGCGGTTACATGAGAGAAAAAATCAAAATTAGATAAATGCGTTAGTGTTCCTAACACAATTATGAATATAATAATATGTTGAACTAAACCAGGACAATTTTGAAAAAAGTGATTATTATTGGAAGCGGTCATCAGTTAATCTACTGTAGATGTCGATAATTAAACATGATCGAATTTTCATTTCAGTAAAATTACTTCCCATTAAACTTTTTTATAAACACTGTCATACCAATCATAGCACTTGTCACAAAGATAGAGCTAAAGTAGATAGCTACGTCAAGACTATAAGCATCCCACAGATAACCAAACAAAATATTACCAATAAAAAAGCCTACACCAATTACGAGATTATATAATCCGTATGCTGTTCCCCTTAAGTTAGAGTCTACGTATTTAGGTAATACCGCTCTCTGCACAGTTTCAGTAATTCCTACGTATACACCATAAATCAAAGCTATGACAAATGCATAAATGAAGTTACCAGAAAGAATAACTATTAAAAACGATGAAATCAGCAAGATACCATAACCTAGAATCAATACTAATTGCTTCCTCATATCTCTCAAGGTTGTCATGTGCCAACGCTTTGCTGTATAAAGTATCCACATTTTTAGGATCAATCTCTAACGCTTTATCATACCAGGTAATAGATTCCTCATATTTTGACATGTTATATAGCGAATTAGCTTTTTCGACTAATTCAGAAACTGAACTAGTATTTGGTAACTGACCTTCAGCACTTTCAATTTGGTAACTACTACCAATACCCATTACAATTACGACAGTCAGCAACATTGTTACTGTTAAAGAGTAAGAAATGAAACCATTTTATGGGGAAAGGAAAAATCTTGGCAATGGATAGACTGTTATCTCTCAATGTTCGTAAATGTTGAATCTTGGAGTGTCGTATATAAATTAATTAAATGACTTCAACTTCGGTGGGATTCGGACATTCGATGTAGTCGGGTTCTGCTTATCAAATGAATATTATAAGAACAGAATACGGATAGTATCCTTGCTATACAATTTGTTTAGCCAAACAAGACACTAGCTTAATTAAAAAAAGGAATATAAGTTTAGGTTCTTATTAGTAATCACCAGTAGCGCATTTTTGGATCTCATAATCTGCTAGATGTTCTTCACCATCATCGTCAGGTAAGTCGAACCTATCTTTTAGACAATCCTGCACCTTTTCTGTAGTGCTCATGAAGACAGTTGTATCCTTAAAGTCTGACCAATCATCTACAGAGCCTTTTACTTCCATATGGTCAATCGATTCGGCAAGTTCACATATGGTTACAGAATCATCGCTGAGCATCTCTTTAAACTCTTTTGAAGATGGGTCATTTGATCCATGTCCTTCCGCATCCCACTTCTCAACACCCTTTATGTCTTCACATTTTTCTGCACTTACATTGTTTACTGTCATTGTTGTTGTTGCCGTAGTAGATATTGTTGCCAGTAACGCTAATGCAAACAGTAACGATTTTGTCATAACACAACCAAATGAAAGATAGTATTTCCGTTATAAAAGTTCTACCATTTGAGAATTTATATGAATTAAACAGATGATTAAGAGGATTCTTGTATTTTACATGCGATTCTTAAGATATCTAAAATGTCGAGTGAATTATTTTATGCTGCAATGCTTTAATCATAAATTGAGAATCTTATACTGTGTTGACTTGACTATTACTTGATCAATTGTTTATCATCACCAAGGCTATCATCTTGGCATTGATTTCTTTTCAACTCTTACCATTTCGAAATTTGTCTTATATTCAGATATAATATATTAAAACCAATTATAATCAAAGAAATCAAATTTAGTACGTCGAGTTCAATGGCCCCTTAATACACATGGAAGTGTTCTAAAACACACCAACTTACAACATGTACATATTAGTATAATTAGGAAATCCACCATATTTCACAAAATACTTAAGAAATCTAGTCGTAAGCACAAGTTTATAAGAAATCTTTAAGTTATATGATATTAACATGAGATTTAAAATTGCATAAGTTTTACTCCCGGCCTGAATCAAAAAATAATACGGGAACAAACGCCGTAGACGAAATGTTAGATTTCGTTATATCTAGGAGTCATGGAATTCTCCAAAGTCTTACCAATGTGCCTTTTGAGATTAAGTACTTTTATGAGGTCAACGGTCTTGAGATTAAGAAATAAATTCATTTTTGCTGTCTCCATTCTTGTTGTCCTACTACTAGGTAATCACGTACCTGTCTACCCCGCCGACAACCATGCCAATCACGGTACTCAAGTACCGGTGCAGAACGAAAAGAAAGATAATATAGAATATGATGAAGCATCTGGATCATATGCAGAGCAGATTATGGTGTACTGCCAGGATGGTAACGAACATTGTCCTGCGATTTCTCTGGATGAGCTCAATAAAACAGCAAGCCGACAAGATGTGTTAAGAACTTTTTCAGACCTTAATCTTTTACATGATAAAAGAGATCACAGTTGTCATCATGTAGGTCACCATCTAGGATCGTGGTTGTATAATTACACAGGTGATTTAAAAGAGGCGCTAAATTATGCTTCACTTTACTGCGGAGGTTCAAATTACCATGGAATTCTTATAAGTTATTTTGAGGACGAGTACCCCGTTCAAAATGTTGGCAAATATCAGATCAGGGTTGCACATCTTTGCCCTATAGACCAAGAAAATGTCAATTGGATGCATGAACGCGATTGTTTCCATGGGATAGGACATGGCTTGACGAAAATTTACAATTATAACACTACGGCCGCAGTTAGTCATTGTGATGAGTTTATACGACTATGGGCACAAAGTGCATGCGCAAGAGGTGTATTTATGGAAAATAATGATTACTTTATCCAAACAGGAAAAGGTGATTTTGACAAGAAGAGGATTTATTCCCCTTGTGACAAAACAATAGAAAAATTTGCCACCCAGTGCTATTATACTTATCCTCGACATTTGTTGGAACCCAACAATTACTCATTTGAGTCATATGAGGATACATTTGCTCTATGTGATAATATCTCTCCAGAAAAATTTGTTAAATATTGCTATGACGGTATTGGCAGGTCGTTAGCATACGTTGGATTTAGAAATCCAGAAGAGGCAATTAAAATTTGTTACCAAGGAAATCAACCGGCTTATTACAATGATTGTTTGACAGGAACGGTGAAGCCAATGTTAAAACAAGATGCAAATACCGGCCCTGCATTCAAGTTCTGCAGTCTTACAGATGTAGATTTTAGATCAGAGTGTCACAAAATTGTTGGAACGTGGATAAAAGCATTCCTCAACCCCAACCTACAAGAACTAGAAAGAGAATGCTCAAAGACACCCGAAATTGATTACGTTACCGATTGTATGAATGCGAGTGAAGAAACGAACGTACAGGCCAGCGTATTGGAACCGATGTAATTATTTGTATAGTGACAAAAGTGACATATTTTACGCTCGAAATAAACCTGGAATGTTACTAATTGATGTATTATGCAGTTAAATTTGGCAAACTGTTCTGCTCGTATGAGTATTGTTTACAATATGGATCTGCCAAATCCATTGATTTTGGTAGAAAATCTCTATTATTCTCAATCAGCGATATTAGTGATTGTTATTATTAAAATGATTAAATTGTTTTTGACATGGGGCTGGTCGTTATAGTAACGCTAGCAATTCAATAAATAGACTCAGTTTTATTACAAATCACCAAGCTTTAAACTTTTGCTAAAGACAAAGCCGGTCTTCTGAATGATGACCTTTTTACCCGGAGAACAAAACTAAGGTTGCTTTAATTCTTTGAGAAATAAAATGATATGATAATATATGCCAATTGACACTGATTTCCTCGCTGATGATAGATTGATAGCAATGAATACGTCTGTCATGTTTTTTGTACTCTTAGCGATTGTTATTTTTTCATGCTTATGTGATGTAACTATTGCCCAAACGGTTTTTAGAGAGAACAACTTTCATAGGACTGAAAGAATACCGTCAGTTGCAGATTCTAACTTAAAAGTCGAATTAGTTGTTGGTGGACTAGAAATACCTACAACTATGGCGTTTTTGGGACCTGACGACTTTATTGTACTAGAAAAGGACAAAGGCACAGTATTGCGTGTCACAAACGGAGTTATTTCGAGTAAACCATTACTCGATGTCAACGTAGCGACTTCGGTTGAAAGAGGAATGTTAGGGGTCGCAGTTTCCAAGAATGCATCTAAGACCTTTGTTTTCCTCTATTTTACCGAGATAGACGGCAAAGACTCCGATGATCGAAGAGGCTTACAACCCCAAGCAAATCGGATTTACAGATATGAGCTCGTCGGAAACGAACTGGTAAATCCTATTCTCCTTTTAGATTTACCTGCCAATCCTGGGCCGAGGCATAATGGAGGAGCAATAGAATTAGGCCCAGACAACAACTTATACATACCAATAGGTGACGTAGACGCTTCTTTTAAAGAACCTAAAATTAGGACTATGACGCAGAACTTTGAAGACGGAATTATAGCGGACGGAAGGAGTGGTATTCTTCGAATCACACAAGATGGCAAAGCAGTTGGTGAAGGAATTTTGGGAAATTCAATACCATTAAAACACTACTATGCCTATGGTATCAGGAATAGTTTTGGTGTAGGCTTTGATCCTGTGACTAACAACTTGTGGGAAACAGAAAATGGACCAGTCCATGGTGATGAAATAAACCTAGTATTTCCTGGATTTAATAGCGGATGGCATGAGATGTATGGATTTTCCTATTCTCAGCAAAAATTTGATATTAGTAAGCTGGTTACATTTGATGGTAAAGGTAAATACAGCGAACCTAAACTAGTTTGGGGCAGGACTGCGGGACTTACATCTCTAATATTTCTCAATACGGACAAACTAGGCAATCAGTATAGAAACGATATGTTTGTGGCCGACGTCCACAATGGACGTATATATCATTTTAACTTAAACGCTGACAGGACCGAACTTGTTCTACCCGACGCGTTTGCATCAAAGTTTTTTACAAGTTACTATGCACCGGGCGTTGAGGAAATATTATTTGGTGAGGGATTTGGAGGAATCACAGATCTTACCGTAGGTCCAGATGGTTACTTATATGTAGTATCTATTGGTCAAGGTAAAGTGTTTAGAATACTGCCTAATCCGTCTCTGACTAACAATATAGATGATCTTCAATCTGAGGGACAACAACAAAATAGACCGATTTCCAACGTGTCTGAGAGTGACAATAAGTTGTTAGTTTCAATCGTACCTCTGAAAGATACTGTTGCAAGAGGAGATTCTCAAAGCGCCACAGTAACAATCACCGATTCAGCTTCAAGAGCAGTTGTTAACGCTAAAATAAGCGGAAATTTGGTATATCCTGGAAATAACTATGAGAAAAAATTCAGTGGTATAACGGATTCGCAGGGAAAATTTGTTTATTCCTGGATCATCGGAGAAGATGGAGACTCCGGACCCTTAGTCATAGAAGTAAAGGCGTCAAGTCCAGCATATCCATCCACGTCCGCTGTAAGTTCTTTTGAGATTGTTGATTTTCCCAACCAATCCGAATAGCAAATTGCACGTTCGGGTTGCGGCCATGTTAATAATTTGCTGTGATGCATCGTTATTGCGAATCCTCAAATTCATTGATGAAATTAGTAGCAACAATTAATAGCACAACAAAAGCGTTATTTATTTCTCAAATGATTAATGCAACTTCCATTGTGACAACAATTACGTTGATAATAAGCATATTCGCAATTAACTCTACTATGCCAACTTCTTGGGGTGTCGACATGCAAGGAACACAGGGTGCTGATACTATGCAAGGAACTGCAACTGATGATGATATTAGAGGATACAATGGAGATGATATAATAAACGATTGCAAGGTAGTGATCAAATAGAAGGACAACAAGGCAATGATTTGCTGAATGGTTCTGATGGAAACGATTACCTAACAGGTGGAGGTGGATTCGATACTTTAGACGGAGGACCGGGGAGTGATCAATTGAATGGGGAAATTGATCGAGATAGTCTATTCGGAGGAACTGAAAATGATGTGTTGTATGGTGGATTAGGAAATGATATTCTTGATGGTGGACAAGGTGATGATCGTCTGTATGGCGGACCCGGTAACGACACATTGAAAGGAGGTCCAGGTGGAGACTACTTTAGATGCGGCTTAGGAATTGATAGGATAGGAACATTTAGCCCAGCCGACGGCGACCATGAGTTTGGTGATTGCGAGATAAAGTAACTATGACGATTAGTGTTTCCTAGACAAAATGAAAAAAATGAGGACCTGAATTCAATTACAATGATACCTGATGTTCATTTTATAGCCGTCTCGTTACTGCCGCTTACCTTAATCTGCCCTCGTAACTCTCCATCAGGATGATCTGGCGTAAGAATATTGATGTATGTGCCTTCTGTTGCCATTGCTGATTGTAGATCTGTCAGCGTCTTTCCTGACAGGGATCCTTCAAAATCAGATGGACTTATCTCTCCTTGGATGATAATTCTACCTTCTGTTTCACTTTTGTTACCCGATTTTATCAGGTCGACGATTGGTTCTCCATTTTCACTCTTATTACCTATGTATATGTGAGCACCTGTAATATCTGATATACCGGTCACATTAATTTCAGATTTTATGGTGTCATCCTTGACTTTAATTTTGACTTTGCCATCTGCCGCCGATGTTACTGGTGGGACTTCATTCTTTCCGCTCAGATTTGCTTTGAATTTTTGATCCTCTGCGTAGGTTAGGTTTGGGTTTATTGTTGAACCAAACAAAAGCGATAGGAACACTGAACTAGTTAAGACTAAAGTCAGTGTCGAACTTTTTATCATTGGGATTTTGCCGAATCTCTTTCTTATAAAAGTTTCACGTTGAGATTCTATCAAGTCAATGTCGTCACGTTGTTTGTTTGATCGATCTGTGATGTGTTATTCATTTTCTCTTCTTTATGCACATAGGGGTTTTGAACTTCAAATATTTTATTTGAGTCAACTAATTTTTCCAAATGGCTGTGATAATCCTGTACAGTGGAAATAATGTTTGTAGTAGAGGCGATATCGCCTGACTGATTAGAAGCTTTATCTGGTTCAAATACTATTCCATTTTTCGATAGCGATATTTTATTATCATATATGTTGTTATTTATGTTATATAAAACAATTCCACTCTGAGTATCTGTAATTTTATTATCATAGATGGAATTATTTCCAGTCCCTGAAAGAAAAACTCCTATCTTGCAGTTTGAAACGGTATTGTTGTAAACTTCATTGTGATTAGATTCCCTGTTAAAGGATATGCATCTTGGCTGATCATGAACATAGTTATTTTTTGCAACTGAATTTGTTGTATTGATACTAAAGGCAATACCTCTGGCAGCACCTGAATTATTGTAGACCTCATTTCCCTCTATTAGCAGGTTGAAACAGTGTTTGGAACAGATTATACCCGATGCATTGTTATTGTAGACCAAATTATTTGTGATAACAAAGTCATGTGATCCGGTGTGAGGGTCTATACCATACAGATAATTGTTATGAAACGTGTTATTGTCCATAGTTATGTAAGCGGCATTTTTGGAGTAAAATCCTTTAAGTAGATGATGTATGTTACTATTCCTTATCTCGGATCCTTCGCCACCATAATATGAAAGTCCGGCGCATCTGCTGCATGAATATCCCAAATAAGCAATCTCTGAATCGGTAATATTTGTTGTTCCTGTAGCATCCTTAGAGACTCGTATGAATGCTCTGGGTTCTGCAGTATCATAATCTGACTTTGTGTGTTCTTCACCAGGTCTTTTTCCATAATCGAATTTAATAACATCATTTTTCTCGGTATCCCAAGAAGTTATTTTTACAGAGTCAATTTTAAGAGAACCGTGAACGTGGATACCGTTTGGATTATCTCCATTATTTTTGCTAACAGTTACAGTACCATTTTCACTCTTGGTAGTATTACTATCACTATTAGAATTCGGGCCACTTTTGTTCTGAATCACAGTAAGGGTATCATCTGAATAGTTGGTGTCTTCGGATACGTTTGCCGATTTCTTTAATTGTATCGTAGGAGTTGCAGTTATCTTTAGCCAAGAAGTATCACTTGAGTCGATAATTAGGCTGCTGTCCTTTTCGATAACGATTCCAGCACTCAGAATCCATATTTTTGCATCAGTTTCACCATTATCTTTATCCATTCTCAGAACAGTTGGATCATTGAGAGTGTTATGAATATCTGTCAGATGTATAGAGTCGCACTTGATTTGAATGAGTTTTTGAGTAGAGTCATATTCTATGCATTGATTTTGCTCAGGATCCAACGTACCTTCAACGGTATTTAATGATAAATTAGCAAACCCTCCATGACTGAACAGTAGTAATGGTAAAAATAAAGTCTCAATTATCGCATTATAGTGCTTCACCGGATGTCTTTCACAAAAATCAATGCAAATAGTATTTATATTTAGTGGAGTTCAATTACATTGACTTAAATCTAAATCCTTTGTTAGATAATGTTTAATTAGAAATTGGGAGTCGTTAATCCTTGCGCTCGATAGGGAGGGTGATTATGGTAGCGATACTTAAAGCCTAAAAGTCTAGTTTCTTATTTCTTTATGGCATATGTTTAAGATTCATGTTACTGACCGCATGCCGAAAAGCAAAATCTTGTAAAACTAAGAGATTTTGTTTCATAAAAACCAGTGAGAACAGACAATCAAAACTGTATTGTTAAGGTCAAATACCACCTCATTTGCTAAATATTTTTGTAGTATCATGTCAATATCTTAGGAAGGATAAATATGTCAGATGCTAATTACAATAAAATAAAACATCTAGTTGAAGTTGACGATGATACTCTCGCTGTTTTTACAGTCAATTTAGAAAGTCAGAAGCAAATGGAAAATCTGTCCATAGCAACTAATGCCGATATTACAAAAGACTTTATTGACTATTTTTTTGCTGGATTGCAAACCAACCTCAGATTTGCCAAAGAGGGTCCAGATAACAGGGCAGGTAAGTTAAAGTGGACTATTAACGAATATGAGCGAATAAGAACACTGATAATCTATGAAAAGGATAGGTTCGTGATAGTTCTAATAAAAAGTAACAAAAGTTTATCCGAAACTGTAGATAACATATTAGGATATTATTATGAATCTACAACCTGGTGAGGTCGATATTATGTAGCGTAATGTAATTTGAGAGTTTTTTTAGGTTATAAGATAAGTTATTTACTATCATAGATAACGGCAAAGTAAAGTGCGGCATATTCATCTAGGGCTATATTCCGTAGTTTGATCCTTGCTGTATGCCTTCTTCAACCAAATGGGAGTGACCAGCGTAGTTATAGCAACCATAATTATGACTGTAGTGTAAATGTTTGGTGACAAAGCACCAGAAGTAACTCCAATTCCCGCTACGATAAGCCCTACCTCGCCTCTTGAAATCATACCAATACCTACTTTCATAGCTTTTGACTTACTCCTCAAAAACAGTAATGCCGGCAGCCCACATCCTAATAGTTTACTAACGATAGCGACAATAATCATTATTGCCGAGAGAAACAATACTTCCAAATTTACTCCGGTAAGATTTACCTGCGCTCCTATTATAGCAAAGAACAATGGAGCAAATATAATCTCTAATTTGTCGACATATTCTTCAACTCGCTTAATTAATTTTGTACTGGCTACGGCCATTCCTACAGAAAATGCTCCTACTATTGGTGACAAACCTACTATTGCTGCTATTGCTGAAGCGCCAAAAAATGAAGCAGTTACTATACCTTCGATGCTACCTCTGGCCTTCCACAATCTTTCTGCATGTAATATTCTGGGAACTACCACTATCGCGCCGATAAGTAAAGCGGCGAATATTGCTAGTATTTTTAGGATGAGAAATACAACATCAATAACGTCGGGCGACAAATTGCCTGTTTGAACCATAGATACTACAACAGACAAGACGGCAATAGCAAGTATATCATCGACTATAGCTGCCCCCAGTATCATTTTTGCTTCTTTTGTTTGCATCTTACCCAATTCCCCCAACACGCTAACCGAAATAGCGATACTAGTGGCCGTAAGAGCTGTCGCTATCATGATAGCCTGCAATCCCTCTAGACCAAAAATCGTAAATACATAGTAACCCAAGAAAAATGGAACAACAACACCCAACGCTCCAATCGTAAATGATGAAGCACCTCCCCGCAAGAATTCTCTTGGAGTGATGTGCAGTCCTGCTATGAATAGTATAACTAATCCGGCTATTTCGCCTATCTGATGCACTGTTTCATTTAAGATGACAAGAGGTTTGCCATCAAATATCGGAATTGAACCCAACGCGAAAGGACCTACAGTTATTCCCGCTATTAACTCTCCTAAAACGGCGGGAAGTTTTAATTTATTGAAAATCTCCGCAAATATTTTCGCAGCAAAAAGAAGGACCGCAAGAGAAATTAACACATGAATTATTGCTTCTTGTTCTATTGCCATTTCCGATTTTATGTAATATTACCTATGTTATAAATTTGAAACAAATTAGAGCTCATGTTATTAAAGAAATCTCATCATGATTAACTTCCGGTGTTATAGTTAACCTAAATAGTATTATTTTATTAGTAGAATTGGACATGTCGAATTGTGTAGAATCTTGCTTGATACACTGCCTAGTATAATCTCCTTAACTTTTCCAATTCCTCGATTACCCATAATGATGAGATCATATTTCCCATTCTTGCAAAAATCAAGAATTATCGAGGCGGGATTACCCTTAAGAAGAACTGTATTAACGTTCAAGTCTCTATTCCTTGCGCTCTCAGAGCATTTAGAAAGTATATTTTCACCTTGCCGCTTACAAACAGCTGATATTTCCAGCATATCGTTTAATAGTTTTTGTGATTCAATATTAGTAACAGGTATATCTTCCATGACGTGAATTGCAGTAATATTTGAACCTAATTTTTCTGAAAAAAATAATGCTGTGTCTAATGCTTTATAGGAAATTTCAGATCCATCTACAGGGACTATTATTTTTGGATACAATTAATATTTTCAATTTTCCTTTGAGTCTCAGTATATTCTACCTCACAATCATTACTGTGCAATTTACTCTTTCAGATACCTTCCTTGAAATGCTGCCCATTAATAACTTGGAAATCCCCTTCAGGCCTCTGCTTCCAATTACAATAATGTCTGCATGTAAATTATTGGCACACTCTATAATTTTGTCTTCGGGTCTGCCGACAGAAATTAGCATTCTAATTCGAACTGAATCATCATATCTTTGTCTTAGCTCATCCAGCCTATTTGTCATTTTATTTTGCATATCTTTTTGAAGATCTCGCATATAACTTGACAATGTCGTAGCTTCTCCGGTCTTATAATTGCGGACTTTTCTATCAAATACTAATGTAGGAGTATTGACTTCTTCGAGAACTGTCAGTATAACTACCTCTGAGCCCTTTATCAGTTTGGATAAATATATCGCCTTATTGACTGCAATTTCTGCCTGTTTAGAACCATCGTAGGGAACAAGGATATTCTTAAACATGGGCCCAATCACTCAGTAAAATTTTTTTCTTTGAACATATTTTAAACCAATTTTCATATTCTGACAAGCGATTTGAATAGAACTTGAGTTCAACACCCTTCTTCAAATCATAATCAAAATCATAGCTTTCGAGAGAGCCAATTGGCATATAATCGACGCTTCCTACCGTGCAAATCGGACACTTACTGTACAAAACTGAATTGCAAAAAAAAGATGCGCACCAGTAACACGAATTGCATAAGAGGAAATATTTAGTCAAAAAAAAATAATCAGCCTTCCTTAGGGTAACAGATCCAATATCATATGTAGATCCGCTATTTCCATTTCTATCGTCCTTGCATCAAGTTCGTCACGTGCGTATTTCTTTAATATTTCACAGGCGCGAATCTCTGACAGTATTACGTCCTTCTTGTCCTTAAAGAGCATATGATATGAGTCTGCAAAACAATATGTTACCTTTCTATTTTTCATGGATACACAAGTTTTGGCTGTAATTTCGTTCGACTCTTCAGAGTCTGTAATATTCATGTCATTACTTTCCCCTCAACTTCGAAACTGTTTCTTTGATCGAGTTCATGTAGTACAGAGGGCAAATTAACTATATTAACGATTTGTATACAATGTATTACTTTCTAAACTTGATTCTAGGAAACAATATACCTCTTATTCATACAGTTACTATGAATGAGTATATGAATTTTATTTATAGATTTTAAATTACGATTAATAATTCAAATTAACATCTTGTATCATGCTACCAAGGAATGATTTCATCTTGCGTTAAAAGAAATAAAAAGTAGTAGAATGTAAAGATGAAACTGATGATAAAGAAGAAATGAAAAAATCTAAAATAAAAGCACTTTTGTTTTATATCGCCATAATACTTCTTGCTATCGTGCTATTGGGACGTTTCTACAAATAAATGAATTTTGTTACTGTAAGAAGTTACATCCAATTGTAGGCACGTTGGAGTTAATATTGTGAAGGTCTCAACTAGCAGTACCGTTCTGAGAAGGAATAACAATTGATATTGTTGACTTGGTTGTTTTAATAGTTATATCATCATCAAAACTATCGCGATACAGAACCGACAAGAGAGCCTTTATATATAAAGACCAGTTTCCACCGAGATCGTGTCTAATCATAAAGTAATAATTGCCTTCTTTTAATTCTAAAACATGTTGCATCCATGAAACTGATAGCCAGCTACGCAATATTTTAATAAATTCCTTCTTACTATGCTCCCGTTTCATAAAGATGATAATATTTTTGAAATAGTCTTTCTCGTTTTTTTCCGCAAGGTTCACGACTTCATCTTCCGTCATTTTAGCGACAGCATTTTCCAGAAATACCTTAGTCATCGGTAATAGTCCGACTTTTCTCTCGTATTTTTCCCAAGAAATGTGATCAGAGAAAATTCTGATTGCAAGGGAATTAACGCTAACTTTTTCGAATTCAGCATCATTTTTTAAGCTTTTAACAATAGAAAGTGGTAGTCGCAATGTCATCGTTTCAGTTTTTTCTGGCGGTTCAGAAAGCAAATAGGTTCTATTTGTCATTAAACAATCCTACCTAAAAGAATTTTGAAAAATTGGTATGAAAGTCATCATGTGAGATCCTTCATAGCAGGCAACGCCCTCAGTTGTTATAATATCCTGTATAATCTTTGCCAATTTCAAATTTTGAGGGTTCTATAACTCAACCATATTTCGTTGGATGTGCAATTCGTTATCGGCATTGATTCAAGATAACCGTCTAAAGTAATGCTTCAAAGATCGGTACACCTCCAATCGGTACATTCCCTAATTACACGGCTTATCAAAACCTTCGTCCATTAGCAGAAAACATTATACTTTCTTTTAGAAACAAGTTTAGAAAGTAATACATTGTATTCAAATCGTTAATATAGTTAAATTAGTATAGCATACCCAAGGATGTCGAAATATTATAAGGCTCCGCGTTTTCCGACTACTAGTAAGCTAAAAATTGCTGCGGCAGTTATAACCGTAATTATAATCATAGTAGTACTAGCCGAGTCAATCGCAATTGTTGAAGCAGGCCATAGAGGTGTCGTACTTTACCTGGGGGCAGTTGAGAATAGGGTATTAGGAGAAGGCGTGCACTTCATTTTGCCTTTTGCAGAACAAGTTGTTCAGATGGAGGTAAGAACACAAAAATTCCAAGCAGAGGCAACTGCGGCATCAAACGATTTACAAGAGGTACAGACAGTAATTGCGTTAAATTACAGAATTGATCCTCAGCTAGCGAACACGGTCTACCAAGTATTGGGTGTGAACTACGCAGACCGTGTAATATCTCCTACCATCCAAGAGTCAGTCAAAGCCAGCGTGGCAAAATTTAATGCAGAAGAACTAATTACAAAGAGAGAAACTGCGAAAAGTGTAATTGCTGATGCAATAAGAAGCACACTTGCCTCAAATAACGTTCAGGTACAGAATGTGTTTATAACGGACTTTAAATTTTCAGATGCTTTTTCTACTCAGATAGAACAAAAAGTAGTAGCATTTCAAAAATTCCTTACTGAACAAAACAATCTAAGGGCTATTGAGGTTGTTGCAAATCAAACTGTAGCTCAAGCTGAAGGAGCGGCAAGAGCAAATGCTGCCAGGGCAAGTGGTGAATCTGAAGCAATAAAGATTATCACTCTACAATTAAGAGAAAGTCCGGAATATTTACAGTGGCAGGCTATCACAAAATGGAATGGACAAATGCCCTATGCGCTCGGTAGCAGCGGAGTTCCCTTCTTCCAACTACCTTCACCCACTCTGCAAAATCAAACTAGATAGTTCTCAGTTAAAATATCTTTTTGTCACCCAAAAATCATAAAAACCATGAATACCAAAAATTGTGATCATAACGATTTTTCAAATAATGAGCGGAATAAAAATAAATATGATACGCTAGAAGATGGAACGGCAGCTTTTATGAAATGGATGGGTTCCTCCGATGAGAAGTCACTTACTTCCAAAAATCCAATAGTATTAATAAAACTTGGAAATAGCGACAATACACTACTTTATGATACCCGCATGTCAATGCCAGTACAAGTTAAATTGTTAGAAGGGGCATTGTTCTGTGAATCCTGTAAATCTGATGAGTGCGCGCACGTTGGGTTTACTATACGCTTAAACCAGCTTGTTAATCGTGGACACAACAACGAGAAAACGATAAACGATGTTATAGATGATGGGATCGGAAATTAGAGCCTAATGAACTACCTTGATGATGATGTAAAGTAAAATGAAGGGACTAAACGACAGTATTAACCGAATAACGTTTCTGATTATTGTTTACACTAGTTCCTATTTTCATATGGTTACCGCTGACAGTAACCTAATGATCTCTTGTACATACAACCTATCGAAATCGGCTCCACAGAATAGAACTTAACAATATGTTAAATTCATGATATTTTAAAACAAAGTGCGTTACTTTTTATGAATATCCACATTCATTTAGGCCTCCAATTACCAACGCTGATTATTACTTTTATAAGGCGTAGAACGTAAGTACGAAAAACGTAGGTGTTGAATATTATATCAAACATGGAAACATAACAAGGTACACTTAAATTAAGAATATTAATAAATAACAGATGATTTGTTTCCTGCAGCTGCTGGTTATGATAGAGCAACAACATTGTTCTCTCCTGACGGTAGACTGTACCAGGTAGAGTATGCTATTGAAACAGTAAAAAGAGGAAGCTTGGCTGTCGGAATCAAGGGTAAAGATAGTATTATACTGGCCGCGGAGGAAAAAGCTAGAAAACTACAGGTTTTTGATTCTAGTCAAAAAATATTTCAAATTGACGATCACATAGGAGTTGCAGCAGCAGGATATATTCCAGATGCTAGAGTTCAAGTTGATAACGCAAGATTTTTCGCTCAAAGCAATAGACTGATTTATGATGAACCAGTAGATGTTGAAGGAGTTGCAAAGAATCTCGCAGATATGGCGCAGCAATTCACCCAGTTTGCTGGAGCAAGACCTTATGCTGTTGCGTTGATTCTCGCAGGAATCGACAAAAGCGGCGCATGGCTGTTTCAAACTGATCCTAGCGGAACTTTTATTGCTTATGATGCAGTAGCTATTGGAAACAACAGCGATAAAGTAAATGAATTCCTAGAAAAAAAATATCACGGTAATTTGAGCATAGATGAAGCAAGTATTCTCGCGCTGGATTCAATTAATTTAATTAGCGAAGAGAAAACAGGAGCTAGTAACCTAAGGATGGCCCAAATTGACACGAAAACAAAGAGAATTAAATTTTTAGAAAATAATGATATCGAAAACTATGCTTCAAAATCCAGAGAAAATGCCAGTAAGAGGACAGGAAAATAGGTCAGGTTATCGACAGTTTTTACTTCCCACCTTTCTTGAGTCGTTGTGATTTGCGCTTGCGTGATATCAATACATCCAAAATTCTGAGCTGTCATTAACGTATAGTATCTAGCCGCGTCTCAATATTGGAACCGACAATAAGTGAACGAGAGGTTCAGGGAATTTAATTTAAATACATTTTCGTCATTTGGAACTAGCATATTATGTAAGGTAAAGTTATTATCCTATCTCCACCCGATAAGTAAGAATTAATATCAGAAAACAGAAGCCAAGAATTTTATATGAATTGCAACGCATAATTATATGGCAGTATTTGAAAAGTGATAATAATTCCGTCGATGTAGTAACGACCTGGTCTGTCGAATCTAAGTTATCACATCAGGAATTTGAAGAATATTCTCCTGCCCTTTCTATGTTTAACAAAAAATCTAAAGAGGGAATACAGGTCATTTTATATGAAATAAGAAGAAATCGTTTAGATGGGTTAACCTTAAAGAGAACTCCCTTACTCAATTCCAAAAAATTCAAAACCAAGTCAACTTTACTTAGAAAAATTATCCAAAATAAATCGAAAGAGAATTCTGATAATAATTCAAAGAGGAAAAAAGGATTAAATGCATATAGACGGATTTTTCTTCTTATCGCAGTTTTCCTAGCCTTTCTTACTATAATGTTCATTATGAATAGTATTGGTGGATGATGAGGACATGTGAGCGCTTCTATATACGATATTGTTATCATGCAATTACGTTTGCATTCTAGTTGATGTTGAAGAAAAAAGTAGCATATCGGACATAAAAAATGAGGCTGCCGAAACCAAACACACTTTTGATTTACGCTGCCATTGTTCTACTTGCGTTAGCATTGCTAGGACTATTCTATCGCTAAGGAAAAAATTGTATGTGGGAAGATTATAATATGCAATAATCAATCATGGGCCAGTCGGCACTTGAATAATCTCTAATGTTGCTGATCCATTATTATCAATTGCCTCCACACTAAAAACATAAGTAACGTTCTGTGTCGGAGTAAATGACATTGATCGTTTGTCCTGTGAAATATTCATATCGATAGGGCCATATTCACTTTCTTGATTCCATATGATTAAAGTTACGTTGCCATCCGGATCCGAAATCGATGTATTTATTATAAGACGTTGGTTAACTTGACCTTCTATTGGTGATTTAACAGTTATAACAGGTGATATGTTTTCCTGATGATTCGACTGAGCAAAAGTCAATGGACTCAGACCTGAAAATATTGTTACAATAATTATTGAAGCCATAATAAGAATTTGAGCGGGTAACTTGGCAATACCACGATTCGTCATTATCTACACCTCCGAAAGCATCTTATTATTCATTACTGCGATTCCATCTACTAGCAGAAGATAAAAACTAAAATCTACTAGCAGAAGATAAAAACTAAAAGATAGTAAAATGTTAGACTAAAATGACTTCAAAGTCTGTTCTCTAATCCAATTAAATAATAATTTTCTGAGTAGTCAAACCAACTAATTATATACTTGAATTTCGTGAAAATAGGAGCAATGACTAATCATGGGACAAAAACCAAAGTGCCAGGTTTACTTCTTTTGATACCCATATTCTTTATGATTCTCTATTTGAGTTTCATCCATTCTAATGAGGTATTTGCTGCAGGAAAGTTTTCAGTGGAGGCAAAAATAGACCTAAAAAGCCTCGACCATCCTGATAAACTGAAGGTTGTTATCTCTGCCAACGGAGAGACTGGAACCAAGTATTTGATTGGTAACGATTTGAACTCAAATAGCGCCACTGTGTCTTTTGAATTCAATGAAAAGAACAACATCGTTAAGGTCGGCAGCAGAGATGAGTACTTTGTATGCGCTTATGCTCTCGATCCTATAACAAATCAAATGCAATCTTTTTCTTGTGTAGAAGGTAACATTGAGCATTCGGATGGGAAAAATAAAATCAACATAGGCGCAGGGACTAAAAAAACATTGTCAACCGGCACATTCCAAGCTGTCAGCGGTGGTGAAATAAACAGTCCTACTATTAATGTCCGGATACCATTATCCGATAGAAAAGATGTAACGCAACTTAAGGTTGTTACAATGATTAAAGGAGAATTTGAATCAAGCATAATCAATGCTCAAGAGTTATTAAAAAACTCCAAAGACTACACCATAAGTCTACCCTTAGTATTTGATAAAATTCCTGAAATTGGCGCTATCCAGGAAGGTGACATGTTTTTTGCATGTGTCTCTGCTGATGACTTGAATCCTCCAGAAGGAACTGAATGTGAACATAGGGTGACTTCTCATACATTTCGCGTTCATAACATAGTTGCGAGATAAAAAATATCTATTGATATTGATATTCCTGCAATCATTAATGATTGAGTGCCTAGAAGTATATCTTAGCAAAAGTAGAAAATTTTTAATCTTTGGTCAATGTATGCGTTGATACTTAGCCGATGGTGGGAGCAAATGTTTTCTTCATACAAGCTCAGATTCATTTTTCTCCCATCGGCCGATATTATTAATGCAGAAGAACAGGAAAAGCCCTGTATATGGTATAGAAATTTTTTTCTCTATTGCAATTAACCAGTTTTTATTTTCCGTCTACACTCTTATTAATTTCGCATAAAGATTCTTCTTCAGTTCCAGCATATACAGTTACCTTTGCTGAGATAGTGCAACCATTTTTTTTCAATTGGTTTTATATCCTTCCAATGCAAATAATCCCATGCTCCCAGCCTAATTCCAGAAGAGGCCATAGTACATACAATTGCTCATTCTTCTATCAGGATATTCAATCATTTTTTGAATTTCTTCTAGGGTTGGCGCCCTATCGTCTGCATATCTTCTAACTTTTGGTAACCCTCGCGTTATTCTTTCCATGAAATTGGAATGTCAGACATATCACAGAATAACTTGATCGCTTTTACAAAATTGTATAAAGTTGCTGCTGTTATTTCTTCTCTTTCGACTCGATCTTTTTGAAATTGTAGAAATTAATTATTTTACTAAATGTCAATTATTGTCTTTTATTGCAATAGCAGCGAAATGATTGCATCTATTTTCTATTCGTGAGTTAGGAAGTAACTCTATGAAATCGAAGAAAGTTCTCAGTCTTCTAAAATAGTAATCTCGCGTTATTTGTGTTCTAATCGCATATACAAATAACGAGTAGGCATCAGTGATTCCAGTTTCCTTTTGATTTTTCATAACATTCACTTTTTATTTCAAGTGAATCCAATTAGAGAACTACTAGGAGTATGGGGCTGGTCGGATTTGAACCGACGACCTCCAGCGCCCGAGGCTGGCATCATACCAAGCTAGACGACAACCCCTAACTGTTTATTTCAAAATTACCTTAATATAATATACGGTATGGGTCTTGGGTATCACACTTTATGTGTTAGCCTAATCATGTGTTATGAAATTTCATCTGAAAATGGAAAGTTAATTTGCTTAGTTGTACTCTTTACTATATTTTTTTGCACTAATGTTCTTGCGATATTTGCAGCAACTGGTAATGCACCGGTGGCACCAGGAGAATTGTAATTTAATATATGTAATGAAGAATCATCTTGTACAACCAAACTCTCTGACGCAAACTCTCCATTTTTGTCAATTAATATTGTTCTAATTCCTGCCATACCTCTTTGTTTGAAATCGTGAGGGTTTAGAGACGGCAAAAATCTCCTAACTCTATTTACCATATTTGTCTTAGAAAAAGAACTAGAGAATTCATTTGATACTAACTGGAGGAACTGTTTACTTAGAAACAATTTCAAGACACCTACTTTGCATGACGCAAAAATTTTCGGAATGACATTCATCAAGTTATCATACCTGGTATATGCGTATGGACCGAATACAGGGACTGCATTTGGTCCTACTTCACATCTTCCGTCACTTCTAATAATCCAATGGGGATCCAAAAAAGGATACTCTGTATTACGTGGCACCGAATAAATACTCCTTTTGGTAAGGGCATTATATTTTTGTGGTGCTATCCAGTATTCTCCTCTGAAATGAAGATCTGTGAATTCTTTAGCGAGATTTAGATTATGGGCAATATCAAGAGAATTTCCGCCAGTTGCATTAATCACATAATCAGTAGTAATGTCTTTAACAGTACCTTTGATTGTCATTTTTCTATTTTCATTAGTATTTGTGTTGTATCGAATTGATCTAAATTTGTTTTCAAACGATGTTTTACAACCTAACTTTATGGCATCTTCCATCAGTTTTTGATTTATGAGGCCATAATCGGTTGAAGCATCTCTAACGCAAACAATTCCCGCCTGGCATTTTACGTTAGGCTCGATCCGCAACATTTCATGTTTGCTCAAAAATTTTACCTCCTCGTCTCTCAATCCATTCTTCTGGGCCCATTGAATATGTTTAAGCAAAGTGTCAATCTCTCTCTCATTAGTTGCAATTTCGACTACTCCGTCTTCCTTAAATGGCAAGGTATGGAATGAACAGTAACGTTTTAGCATGTCAAATCCCTTCAATGCATAGGTAGCAGTTGATGATTTTTTCTCTGGGTTATAATAAAACGGAGCATGAACTTTTCCAGTATTTCTACTACTAGTATGCATTGCAACTTTCCTTTCTTGTTCCATCACAATAATTGTAGAATCTGTTGTAATGGAAAGAAAATAAGCAATTGCACATCCAAGTATTCCGCCACCAACAATAGAAACGTCATAACTATCTTGCAAATTGACATCACCCACCGTAGTCGATCAGTTTGTTGATGGATTTTTTATTGGGACAATTCTTCATATATTACTCAATTAGAATATCATTTATCTTTTCATTTTTATAATTTTGATGAAAATCTATTGATTTGTAAAAGGCAACAATCGAAGATGCATTTAATATTTTTCCCTCAAATAGTAACTTTTTAATCTCATCAATGGTTAGAATCATAGTATCTATTATTTCCATCATCCCTAACTGTTGTTTCTTTTCATCAACTAAATCATAACCGACAAATAAATTACCTGTTTGTTCAAACATGGTATAATCTAAAGTATATGCGCCTAGGCTGATAATATTATTTGCTCTATATCCAGTTTCTTCCTTCAATTCTCGGTTAGCTGCCTCTACTGGTGTTTCGCCAGTATCAATATAGCCGGAAGGAGCTTCAATTTGGTAGGAACTGACCATGTGTCTATAGCTCTTGATTACAAGAATTTCATTGTTAGAAACAAACGGTACTATGGTGGAATAATCTTTCCTTTTTGCTCTTGTATAGATCTTTTTTTTATTCCTGATGTCTAGTACGTCCTCGTATAGCTCAATATACTTGTTGGAGTATATTTTTCGTGATGATTCAAACTTCCAATCAGACGGTAGTTTCATGATATTATTCAGTAGTCTCCCATTATTTGGTTTTTGTAAATAACTCTACACTTACTCTACATTTATTAAAGGAAACATAGATTTTTTAATAATTTCTACTTAAAAATTAGATTTAGAACTTATTCTTAAACTCAAGTATTAGTATCAGACTCCAGCAAGCTTGGCGTTTCCGTACAAGCATGCGCTTTTTACATCCTTAATCTCATGAGGCTTGTGTTTTCTGATTTCAACAATGTATCCACTTGTAGAATGGTAAAAGATAACCATATCAGTTGGATAGAGTGAAAGCATTGCATGATTCTCCGGATCTGATGACATGTGTCTTAGATGTATCCGTTCCCATGAGAATAACTCATCAATGTCTCCGTTAAAATGGAAATTACTACCGCATGGGCAAGTTGTATCTCTCCAATTTCCTTCGTTATTCTTAAGCCACATGCTCGCTCTTCTGGCAGATCGCAATACCTCAAGTGTATGACACCTTCAACATATATACTATTTCTCTTGCTAAGAATTTTGGAAATGTGGTATATACCAAATAATCCTAGGGTTCTTTTTTTGCCTGCCTTTGTATTATGGCATTATCAGAATCAATCCCATTCCAAATAATCTCAAATCCGATTTTAGGAAGAAGCAAAGTAATGCACTCTTCGGGAATACCATTTTTGATTAGAAAACTAAGGACATCCTGCAATTTGTTAATTTTATCAAGTTCTGGTAACAATTTGTTAATTTTGTCAATTGATACCATATAATTATCTACTACTATGAAATTGCTTAATCCGTTTGTTATCACCTTTTTTGAGCGCTCATTGTTTGTTTGAAGATCCCTTACTGTTTTCAGAACTGACCCAACCGGAATGTCATATTTATCTGCAATTTGTTTAAGAAAGATAACCTTATGTTGATTGTCTTCAAGTATTCTTTCTATTTCTCCAGTAATTGTATCCTGGAATTTAACTGTAATATCATCAATAATCCTAGTATCTATTTCCTTCAAATAGTTGATTATGGGACCAAACGGAATCTCATCTTTCTTATAAAAGATTAACTGTTTTTGGGCTATAAACTTTGAAAAAATTGAATCAATTCCTATCTTTTCCCCATCTTCAGAAATATAGTTATCCATGTTGACAGCTATTAGCAAATCAGTATCAGGCGCAGTAACGATATTAGTACTCAAATCTTTAATTTTTTCTAATTTTCGTTTCAAGTAATCATGGGTCCAGAAGCCTACAATCTCAAAATACACCCTAACTCCACCATTTTCAAAAAGAAAATCCGGGATGAATGCCTTACCATCAGATAGAATTAACGGGTCTGGTTCCCTGAATAATTTCCAATTAGTAGAAAATGTATGAAACTTATCCATAAATTTCTTTTCAACATTACTATCAAAGTTATCATTTGCGTTATCAAATGATAGTCCAATATTAGAGTTAGTCACTGATCGAGAATGAGAATTCAGCTTAATCTGTGATGCGTCAAATATGGGGAGATTCTCATCCCCATTTGAGAGTCTAAAGTTATAGGTTTTCTTTGTTCCAGACACAGACTTTCTTAATATTGTTGCATTAATGGACCAACTTTCAGTAAATATTATTAAAGAAATAAGCTTGGCGATTGCCAAACCATATCTATCGGTTAGTCTCAATATGCTAAGCGGACCATCCACTGTGCATATGATTTTCTTATCGTTATCGTTCCCAAATAAAATATTCTGATTTTCTGTTTGATTATCTGTTGTTGATTTAGGATTGGTTTCGCCATGCAGAAAGTACATCAGTCCAAGTTGTTTTATTTTACGCAAAATTTTCTTCCAGTTATAACCACCATAAACACTGAATTCTAATTTGACGCAATTAAGTAATAGAGTTTGCAAAATGGAAATGTTATACCATGCAACCAATTGCAGCGAAGTCAATGAATCAAAGTTTTTCAAATATTTGTTCTTATCAAGATCATTCCACATGGCCAGCTCCAGTTCTTCTACAGTCAGATTATTTTTTAAAGCGGTTCTTTGGAGTATATTCCTTCTCTCAATTTCAGTTACTGGATAACCACTCCGAGAAGATTCTTCGAAAATATCTCTTCTTAGATATATGGCATTAATTGTACTATCGTTATCATTATCAGTAATTGTGGCATTTGGTAGTACATATGATGAGTACACACATCTTTGTTCTAAAAGATGACAAATACCTCTGATAAATTTGTAGTCAGTGTGTTTGTCCTCTATTTTTGAGATACTTTCATCTACAATTGTTTTAGACATCTTTTTCTCAGCCATTTCCTCATACATTTTGATTATTTTTGAGATCAAAGAAAGCTCATTCTCATGATTACAGAATACAGGCTTCACATGATTCATCTTGCTTGATATGTTTACTCTCAATAACTCGATTGGCAACATTTACAATTATTACCTCATATGGTGATACATGTAGATCTTGATGGTTTCCACCTAAATAATTTTTATTCCGTTAAGGTTTGAAATTAATCAATGGTTAATTTTAATCATATTTTGATTCTAGACTGCAGAATTTACAATGACCCACCCACTCCCCTATCAGTATCTCAAGCCTTAAATAAAATACGCCTACATGATGTATAGAATGAGAACTAAAAAATCAACTTATTCAAATTCTCACATACAGGAAGAAAAAAAAGACGAGTCTGAAAATATTACCGAGAATTATGCTGATGATACTGTAAATAATCATGACCAATCAGAAAAAGAAGATAAAGATAATATTGTCATGAATGCGGAAACATCGCTAACTACATTATCAGAACAATCTCCGATTAATGATCTGACAAATCTTGAAATTCAAGACATTGAAGGAATAGGCCCTACAACTTCAAAAAAACTTAGAGAAGCAGGAATTTTTTCAGTTATGGACCTTGCTGTGGCAGGAGTTGAAGATCTAGCGGTAGATATTAATGCATCCAAAGAAAGCGCCGCTTCATTCATAATGGCAGCACAAAAACTATTAAGAGATTCAGATGTTCTTGATAAGGAATTCATTACTGCTGATACTGCACTTAAGAAAAGAAGATCATTGTTACGATGTTCTACTGGTTCAAGTATGCTAGACGATTTATTCTTGGGAGGTATAGAAACGCAGGCAGTTACTGAACTTTATGGCGAATTTGGTTCGGGTAAATCACAGATATGCCACACCATGTGCATTACTGCAGGACAACCAATAGAATCAGGTGGATTAAACAGTGGTGTTATCTATATTGATACTGAAGGGACATTTAGACCTGAAAGACTAGAGCAAATATCTAGTAGTAGAAACATAGATCCAGTAAATGCATTACAAAATGTAGCAGTATGTAAAGTCTACAATAGCGCACATTTAGAGTTAATAGTTAAAAATCTAGGAAAATATATAGATGATTACAAAGCAAAACTGGTTGTAGTCGATAGTATTATTTCATTGCACAGAGCGGAATTCTCTGGTAGAGGAACACTTGCTGATAGACAACAAAGACTTAATTCTATTATGCACAAACTTCTCCGAATATCAGAAATTTATAACATTGCAATAATAGTTACAAATCAGGTGCAATCTACTCCAGATACATTCTTTGGTGATCCAACAAAGCCGACCGGTGGAAATGTAATTGGCCATGCTTCAACTTATAGAGTGTATTTAAGAAAATCTGGTGAAAACAGGGTAGCAAAAATGATCGATTCTCCCTATCATCCATACAGTGAAGTAAGGTTTACCGTCAATGAAAAAGGAGCAGATAACGTAGATGAGGGCAAAAAATCTAAGAAAGAATAAACCAATTTTTATTTTTTCTAATTAACCTGAGAGTTAAGCTAATGATTTAGAGGCAATGTATTCCATACAGAATCATTAGTGCAACACTCAACTATATTCAGGTTTGTGTTTCTCTTTATAATGTTCTAAATATTCAGATTCATTTTCAAATGTTTATTGCATTTACTGCACATCACAGTTTCATCGTTGTCATTTTCCATTTCCAAATCCATCCAATACAACCATTTGTTGGTTTAAGAATTAACGGGCGGTGTTTGGGCTATGCGACTATCATATTCATAACACCATGGGATTTTGCAAAGCTTGCAAATGCAGTGCTAGTCTACAGCGAAGGATATTTTTACACAGGTTCGATAGTTTGTTATTTTTCCTGATGTCGGGTCTACACGGGCAGTCATATCAACAACTTCAATTCCATGTATTCCATGTAAGGTCTTCTTTGCTTCATCTACGGCAACTTGAGCTGCATCTTCCCATCCCTTATCTGAGCTACCTATTATTTCGATTATCTTTGCAACATGATGTGTCATAACGGAATAATACACTGCATATGTTATAAGACTTGTGATAAAATTCGACCAAGCGAGAAACACACGGATAAATGACAGTAATCAAACGGAAAGCAACAATTAAAAATAATGTTTACTACATTTTAGCATGATTCAATACAAAAATAGGAATACAAGAATTCCAGAATTTCCTATTTTACTCCTCATTATTGCTACGTTGTTAATAATTCCA
>JAICQW010000323.1 GCA_025937665.1 Nitrososphaeraceae archaeon
ATTCTAGTTATCTTATACAAAGGAGGTCAATCCGCTATCTTCGTATTAGCACGCTCATGATGGATTTGTGGTTATTTATTCTAATTCTGCTTTTACTCTTCTAATTAAATTCTCCAATGTAACAGGCTTTTTGATAAAGCATCCAATACTTAATGATTGATGAGCCCAGAAAACATAAAGCAAACCCTAGGATTAGCATCTAATTCCAAAAGTTTCATACAAAAATCAAAGCCATTCATTTTAGGCATATTGATATCAATTAGTATTATATCATAGTAGTGAGATTTAAATTCCGAAATAGCCACTAGAGGATCATTATATGTGTGAGCGTAAAAAGAAAACTTGTTTCCACCACCAATTCGGTTTGCTTCTTCGAAGGCCTTCTTGAACGTAAATGTAATATCTGAATCATCATATACTATTAGGGTTCGTCTTGTAAATGGTGATAGTCTTTTCTTTTCTACTTATTGCGGCTGTTTTTCTTCCTGTTGTTCACTCTGCCAACGGGTTGTATCTTCTTTCAATACTTTCAATATATTGTCATTCCCGCGTTCCCACGTCTCCATTGTATGGCTGAAAGTTCTTCATGACATGCATTGGTTATCACCTAAAATGATTTCCCACCATTTATCATTCATTGCATTCTTCTACAGAGCGATCAATACCACCAATATTAACAAGGTGTCTTAGCTCTATTTTATCTTGTTCTCCAGAATATTGCTCTGCTTTTTCCTAATACTTTGTCAACACTCCTAGCCTGTAGTTCTTGAACCTTGGCCATAACCACCCATTTACTCCTTAAGCTTTGCATGGTCCTTTTATATACTCGTAAATCATGCCTAAAAGTAACCAGTTTTGTATTCTATTAAGTATAGTTAAAAACCGTGCTGAGAAATAATCAAGGCCTATGATTAATCGCTTCCTCCCTAACTTTTCTGAGTAATTTGAGTAAGTAACACCAAGCAAACCTACCGTCGGGGGAACACATGTTCATGCTCTTTTTTCTTTAATTTCATTATCTGCTTCTTTTACGATATTTAGGATATCCTCCTCGCTTAACGAAGACTTTACCCCCCCAGATTCATTTAATAGTTCTTTTTGTTCCTCATGCACTTTTGACACCATTCTTTTCATTAACTCCTTCTCCATGTGTGCGGTTCCCATACTATCGAGGAACCTTGATTCACGCAGCGTAGATTTTTTTATAGATTTTCGTAGCTCTATATCCTGAGATACAGAAATTGCAGAAGCGTACAGGCCTAAGAGTATTAAATAAGTTGAGAGGCCGTAAAAGGACATTGTAGCAAATCCAAATGGCGGATATGGAGAAAATGCCAAAGTCGTTTGACCTGCACTAAAGAATAAAAGAAAACCCAATCCAGATATAATCAGATAGTCTTTAATGGCCCAATTATTGTGAAAATGCTTGGTAGCTGCAACAAACCCAATATAGAACAGAATTCCTCCAGCTGTAGAGTTATAGGTAACGTACATACTCCAATAAAATTCTTCAGTCTCTGTATGAGGTTCAAATATTTTGAAGTCATCAAGATAGGTGCCCAAAAAATAAAC
>JAICQW010000082.1 GCA_025937665.1 Nitrososphaeraceae archaeon
AATTATGCTTACAACAAAGCTGATTAATAATATTCCTAAATATCCAAAATCGTCATAAAATGAAAATAATTCATCAATACTCAATACTTCTCAGAACTTGATCTCTTTGTTAATATGCTCTACCAAAATACACTTCAATAGTCTCTTGTTTTCCACATCCGATGCATGATGAAATATTATTTTTAGGATTAAATGGCACTATTCGTATATCTGCTGTTGTCTTTTCCTTGACAAGATCTTCACACTCTCTCTTTCCACACCAACTACATGCCACAAATCCGCCAGAAGTGTCAAGTAATGAGAGTAGCTCTTCTAAGGTTGTAGCGGATCGAGTATTTTCCTGAAGGTGAATCTTTGCTCTATCAAACATGTTTGATTGTATTTTCTCTAAGGTGGACAAGGTTTGGTTAACAAGTTCCTTTTCTGTGACATAAAATCTTTCCTTAGTATCTCTCCTTATCAATTCAACTTTATTTTCTTTAATGTCTCGAAGGCCTACGTTTACTCTTAAAGGCACTCCTTTCATTTCCCAATCATTGAATTTCCAGCCTGACGTATATTCATCTCTATCATCTGTCTGAGCACGAATTTTAGAATCTTTCAATATTTGTTCCAATTCATATGCTTTTTGCTTTACGACAGCCTTACTATCGTCCTTATAAATAGGAACAATAATCACTTGCGTGGGTGAAATCTTTGGTGGCAGTATAAGACCCTTGTCATCTCCATGCACCATAATTATAGCTCCAATTACTCTCCAAGATATTCCCCATGAAGTTTGCCAAACAAATTGCTCCACAGTATCCTTGTTTAGAAATTTTATTTCAAATGGTTTTGAAAAATTTTGACCCAAATGATGGGAAGTGGCCATCTGTAATGCTTTTCCATCTGCCATCAGCGATTCTAGACAAGTAGTATATTTTGCACCGACGAATTTCTCCTTTTCCGTTTTGAATCCAGAGAGCGTGGGTAGTGCAAGAAATTGTTCTATCAAATTCTTGTAAATATCAAGTATTACCCTAACCTCTTGGTCGGCCTCATTTTCATCTTTGTGTGCTGTGTGTCCCTCTTGCCAAAGAAATTCTGAATTTCTAATTAGAGGTTTGGTAGATTTTATTTCAGCTCTTAAGGCACTATTCCAAAAGTTCATTTTTAATGGTAAATCTCTATAGCTTGATATCCACTTTGAGAACATAGAATATGCGATTGTTTCAGAAGTTGGTCTAACTGCCAATTTTTCACCCAGGTCACTATCCCCTGATTTTGTTACCCAAAAAACTTCGGGCATAAATCCGTCAAAATGATCCTTTTCTTTAGTAAGGAGGCTTTCTGGTATTAATACTGGAAGGAAACCATTCTTGTGCCCAGTTTTTCTTAACTCGTCATCCAATAACTCTCTAATGATTTCCCATATTGCGTAGCCGTATGGTCGAAGTATAATGAAACCTTTACTTGGTGAATAATCTGCTATACTCGATTTGAGTACGCATTGAGTATACCAATCACTAAAATCATTCGATTTCTTTACAGTTATTCCTATTTCTTTTGTCAAGTCACATTACTACAAGATTTTTGCCAAAGTTATCCTAATGGTTCTCCCTTACAATAGACTTTGCCCATAATTCTACTATGAAAGTTACTGCATACATAGCATTGTATGAAACCCAATTCCTTTTCAAAAACTGGGCAATCAACAGCTTCAAGCTTCATTCGTTTTAACATTTTAGGACTCACGCCTTTTAGCTTTAACTTACCTTTTTCATCCATCATTCCAATGGATTGTAACTCTTTTTTTGCCCTATCATCCAGTTTGATGCTTTTCTCCACTGCTTTTATGGGAACGATGAATTTTGTCTCCGGATTTTCCGAACTCATGAATAATAATGGTATTTCCTCCGTGTATATGATGCTTGCTATCTGTATATTCAGACACTTTGAACTGTGTTAAGAATAATAACACTATAGTTCGTATCAGAACAAATCACAATGTGAAATGATTATGTATTTGATATTTATGAAATAGTGTGTGGATGATTATTACAGTGCACTTGAATTGAACAAGAACGCTTCCATAGATGAAATAAGGAAATCGTTCAGGACACTTGCATTGAAGTACCATCCGGACAAAAATAAGGTTGAAGGCTCAAAGGAAAAATTTATGAAAATTGTTGAAGCATATGAAGTCTTGTCCGACGCTAGTGGAAAGAAAAATTATGATGAATCAATTACCATAAAAAAGAATAAACCCAAATACGATTTCACTTGGACACCTTCAGCTGATTTCGAAGAAGTTTACAGTTACTCAAGAATAAAAAACACATACGTAGGAGGAGGGATATGGGACATTGGTGAAAAGGCCACTAAATCAATGTGGAAGGCAACAATCATACTTCTTGCTTCACTGGCGTCAATGGCTCTGGTAATACTGTTCCTTCCGTAGATACGTATACCCTAGTCCCTTTTACCCTTATTTGATAATTTCTCTTTATTCTTTTTACGGTATTTATACCAAAAAAATGCTGCAAGGGCTAGATTTGCAATAGAAGCGAACAGGAAAATCGGCGAATTTATTTGAACAAAAATGACCATTCCATAAATTCCGAGAATAGTTGCAATGATGGAAATTACCTTTAACTGATTGCTAGATATTGGCAATCTTATTCAAAGCTTTTTAACAATATAAAAGTCAAACTAAAATGGGTTGCAGACTGGTATATGTTCCCTCTTGTGTCTAGACTTTCTAACCAAATCACTTACTATCTTTATTTTCTTCTTACTCAAGGCACACTTATCTAAATCACCATCAAGAATGAATTGCAAAATTGTATCAATTTCATAATATGTAAGCCCAAGTTCTTTTTCTGCCACATGTCCCTTCCATAATCTGGGACTGCTTGGCTGATTAGTTATCTTTTCAGAAAGTCCCAATTTTTTTCCCAACATCCTGACTTGCGTCTTGAATAATCCTCCTATTGGAAGCATGTCCGCAGCACCATCTCCAAATTTTGTAAAATAACCAATCATCATTTCACTCTTATCTGAGGTTCCTAACACCAGCAGGTTTCCTGTACCTGCATAATGAAATAGTAGAGCCATTCGGAGCCTAGCTGAAAGATTTCCAGCAGAGAGTTTATCGGTCGGCAAGTTTCTTAGCAGCGTTTTTTTTACTCCTTCAAAATGAATTTCCTTATATCTGATTTTCAATTTCTGAGCCAGCTCTAAAGCATTGTCAACGTCTATTTGTGGCGTAAATCCTCTTTCTGGCATAATAAGGCCAATTATTCTATTCTTATCAAGTGCTTTGGCTGCTAACACAAGGCAAACAGAAGAGTCAAGGCCACCACTTAATCCTATTACTACGCCACTTTTGTTTCTGGATTCTACATTTTCTGAGATGAATTTTGTAATTCGAAGTGTTATTTTTTCGTAGTCCAGAGAATTAAGTTCTTGTGACATTCCTATTTTGCCACAGGTGGCTTGGAAAAAGTATTGTTACGATTCAAATGATATTCAATAGATAACTTGGGATCTTTTTGTTTACCTGTCAATATTCCTACTACTACATCGTCCTTCTTAATTATCTCCTGTTGCCTTAGTTTTCTTATTCCCGCAGGTACAGCGCCCGATGCCATCTCACAGTCAAAACCGTTCAAACCAACTAATGCCATTCCATCACTCATTTCTTGATCGGAAACTTGCATAACTATCCCATTAGTAAAATCTATCGATCTTAATGCCTTGATTAAGTTTGCAGGCTTGCCAATTTGAATTGCAGTAGCTTTTGTATGAGGTTTGACACCTTCCTTGTCTTTTTCTTTATAATAGTCATTGATCAAGCTGATGTCTGGCCTTCCGCTGTTCCAAGTTAGTTTTTCTCCGCCGAACAGTCCGTTTGTCAATTCATAAAAGGTATTAGCACCTTCAGCATTTACAACCAACATTCTTGGAATTTTTTTTATCCATCCAAGATTGTAAAGTTCAATTAACGCCTTTCCACAACTGGAGGTATTACCCAATGCACCACCCGGATAAACAATCCAATCTGGTGGATTCCAATCTAGATATTCTAGTGCTCTGTATATGATTGTCTTTTGTCCTTCAATTCTAAATGGGTTAATTGAGTTTACAGTGTAAGCTCCCACCTGCAGTGCCTCTTTTAGTGAATATGTTAGGGCGTCGTCGAAATTGCCATCGACTTCAATAACCTGTGCCCCGAACTGAAATGCTTGGCCAAGTTTTCCAGGTGCAATTTCTCCTTTGGGTACGAAAACTTCACACTCAATATTCTCATTTGCAGCATACATTGCAGCAGATGCTGACGTATTTCCGGTGGATGCACAAATGATTCTATTCATGTTAATCATTTTCGCGTGTGTTACGGCAGTCGACATTCCATTATCCTTAAAGGATCCGCTAGGATTGTACCCTTCTGGTTGCAATAATAGAGAATCGTTATCAACTAGAGCATATTCTGATACTTTTTTCATTTTATAAGGTTTGGACTGCCTTCCTTCAGAACCATCAAGAGAGACCAGAACTCTTGAACATTCTTCAAGATCTTCTGTGTCCAAATACGCAAAATTGATTAATTCTCGAAATCTCCACACGCCACTTTCATTGTAAATATTTCCTCCATGATTTCTACGCTGATAAAATACGTGGATTAGCTCACGCGAGTAATTGTATTGATAAATAATATCCAAAAATGAACCGCATTTGCAAACTAATGTGCTATTATTGATTTCATAAGTGAGATTACATGAAGGGTTTATGCATTTTTTGAAGGGATTGCTCCCCATACCAGTCATGAATTATTTGCTGAAAAAAAAGATATTTAGACGTTTATGGGATTTATAACCCAATACATAAAAGAATTCACCTGGGCGGGAAAGCACCACACGTATAGCAGTATTTAGGGTATGTTAAAGGGGCGCTACAGAATAAGCACCTAGATGAATTGCAACTCTCATTTTTTGGAGATCCGAAAAGTGATTTGTATATTCTATAATAATAAAGATGCTCCTTATCTCGCACTTTCACCTTTTCATGTGCCAAAATTTTTGATTCTTTGGCAAATTCCTCATCATCGATAAGCCTATAAAATTTATTTGAAATTTGTTCAAACCCTGAACCTTGCTCCAGTGCCATCTTATTTCTCCACACAATTGTGCCAAGTTCCTTAGCAAATGATGTTCTTAAAATGAATTTACCCCAGTTTTTATCTTCATGATAGCCCACCTTTTCAGTTATATCCATCGAGACAGCAAGATCGTACAAAGGCTTTTCCAGATAGGGTGTGTTTACCATCACTCCCAATCCTTTTCCTATTCTAATTGAGGAAAACCTCATTATTTTCCAAAGATTATCCAAAATCATCTGCAGTTTTTTCAGATCTCCAAAATATCTTTGCAGGTAATTGTACCCAGCAAATAATTCGTCTGCACCATCACCTGTGACTATGCTTCTGTATCCAGCATGTCTAGCCTCTTTTATCCCAAAAAAAATTACTGAAGAATTTCTTATTTCTAGAGGATCAAAAGTTTTGAAAGTTTTGATTATTTTTGGAACTACCTTTATAATATCGTCAAAATCAACGATGCATTCAACATGATTATCGCTATATTTTTTTGCGACATCCTTTGCATACTTTAGATCTTGTGAATTGAGTCCCAATGAAGTTACAATACTCAATCTAGGTCTCATAAGATAACATAATATGCTACTATCTAATCCACCAGACAAAAGTAGAGAGCTGTCATGATACTTACTTGTAATTTTCTTTAATTGCCTTTTTAATAGACTCTGCGTAGAAGACGATGACAATGTGTTATAGAAAAATGCGTATATTATGCATAAAAATTTGGCTATAGGAAACTAAATATCTATCTCATACCGGTGCTAGCATTATGCTCACGTAATAACTCTAAACCTTCATTTGTTATGTGATATTGCTTCGATTTTTTAATGACATATCGAACCATTCTCCCTAGATGATAGTAGATAGAACCTGTAGACAGGTCTGTTGCATATTTTATTTGAGAAAACCCCGCCGCCCCATTGCTATCAACAATGGCCTGTAAAATTTTAATCCTTGTTCTCCTGGCACGGAGCTGCGTCTCACCTATCAACAAAAATTTTATGTAAATAAATTATTTATGCCTTTCTGAGTAAATATTTTAAAATAATTGCGAAACTAATTGTAGCACATACTATTATTTAACAATTCAGAACTTTCTGGTTGAAGTTTTTCTTGTTGTATTCATAACTGATAGATGACGTAGTGTTTTAGGGAACACAATATAAATAGAAACACAATATAGTAAAAGAATAATGCCAATTGATCCTGTATGTGGAATAGAGATGGATGAGGAACTAGCGACTATTCATGAGTATAATGGTAAGAAATACTATTTCTGTTGTGAGGGTTGCAAAAGTATCTTTTCAAGAAAACCAGGCAAATATTCAAAAAAATAACATATAGTAACTAGGACATTGTTATATGATTTAGTTTCTCTAGTCATAACTAATTAACCTAACAAGAGATATTCGGTATTGTTTGTTGTTTACTATTGTCGTATTACAATATTGAATTGGTCTGCAACAAATGCGGTGGCTTGAATAACCGAATATCGAATCTAAAGTCCGTACGCGATATGTTAAAGCCCATCAATAGTACATGCAAAAATTGTGGGATTTTACTAAATCCGTTTGATTTTGCAATTTCAGCTGAAAGAAGGTACGAGAAATTCATTTGAGTTAACCCAAGTAGAAGATATTGCTGTTATCGCCCAAAGGTTTGCTAGGCGAGTGAGAGACGGATTGGTGCGTATCACTTTACGATCTATTGGGAACTATGCACTCGAATTCATTTTCGTTTCTTATTTTATAGTAAGAATCTGCATGATTAGTAAACAATCCTACTTCAACAACACCAGGAATGCTTTTTAGATCCTTTTCAGTTTCAACAATACTATCATAATGGGGTAACAATGTGTCGTAAATTATATTGCCGTTCTCTGTTATGAATGGATATCCCTTATCCAGCATCCGCATCTTTGGTAAAGCTTCGATTTTTTCGAGTTGTTTCTTGACAAAGATTCTTCCGAATGGAGTAACCTCGATTGGGACTGCCATCGTAAATTTGTCAACAAATTTGTTAGACTGGGCCACAATTACAAATTTTTTTGACGATGCTATCAATATCTTCTCTCTTAATAGAGCACCACCACCTCCCTTTATCATATTAAAATCAGAATCTATCTGGTCTGCTCCGTCTATAACTACATCAATATTTCCGTCATTTTGATCCGATATCTTTAAGCCCAAAGATTCCGATACGACCCTTATTTGAAGAGAAGTAACTACGAATTCTAAGGTATCCTTATATTCCAAATGTGAAAGATTTCTCACAATTTTTTCAACAGTGCTTCCACTTCCTAAACCTACTGTACTTCCTTTAGAAATGTATTTCTTGAAAAAATCTTGAGAGAGTGCGAGATATTCATTATCACTTAGAAACTCGCTATCAACATTACCTTGATTCATCTGATTAAATTGAACTATCCATATCTACTTTAATCTTTACAAGGAGACTGTATTTTACAATATGACTTCCGAACTTTTTATTTTCCAGAATCAAAAGCATATAGGGAATAGTTAGTGTGGCTGAATTGACAACGAGTATATATACGAAGCATCAATGAATATTCCTTACTATGTCTGAAATGAGTGGTGCTAAAGCTCTTATGACTTCCCTGGAAAAAGAAGGTGTAGATATTGTCTTTGGACTTCCAGGTGGGTCAAAATTGCCAATTTATGATGCCCTGGTTGACGCTAACTTTAGGCACGTTTTGGTTAGACATGAACAATCTGCAGCTCATATGGCTGACGGTTATGCGAGAATA
>JAICQW010000276.1 GCA_025937665.1 Nitrososphaeraceae archaeon
AAACCTATTTTAGAACATTCTGCAAAGTTCTCTGCTACCCCATTAAGCATTGAAAAAGGCGTAATTGAACTTGTAAAAGAAAGACTAGAAAAAACCAAAAATAAACTGATTTGCATCCGATGTGGAAAATGGGAAAGAACCATCGAAACCAGAGAACTTCCAGGAAATCTTTCGTGCCCGACATGCAGATCTAGACTGATAACAAGAACGTCATCATATGACTATGATTTACCAAAAATTATTGCAAAAAGGCTCACTGGTAACAAGCTCTCAGCAGAGGAAAATCATAAATTCGAGCGCGCATGGAAAGTTGCATCGCTAATCAATAATTTTGGCAAAAGAGCAGTTGTTGTACTGGCCGGTTATGGCATAGGTGCAGACACCGCAGCGCGCATTCTTCGTAATTATATAGATGAGGATGAAATATACAAAAGTATCTATGAAGCTGAAAGACAATATGTAACTACTCGAGGTTTTTGGGATTGACTACATATGCTTTATGTACAGAGTCAAACATAGGCTAATCTTTACAATAGAAGAAAGGCTAAACTAGTTGTATTGATTGTAGGAATAATAAAACGATTGGCATTACAGAACAAATTATCTTATGTATAAAAAAGATGAACTACTTTTTAGTTGACACTATAATTCTTCTCTAGATTATTTAGTTCTGAAACCTTTTTTATACTAAATGAAAACTCAATGAAACATTGGGAAATATCACACATTAGACATTTACGATTGACTTGAGCTACTTTGACCAAGTGGTAAAATTGTTTGTATTGAAATTTGGCAATAGAGTTTGATATTGTTTAACCTAGTTTTTCTAAATATGAGCCTATTTCTGAATTGCTCAAACATCAGCCCCTAATTGATTACAGATATGAAAAATGATATTACTATATTGTTTTAACCCACCTTTATAATGGAAGAATGTGGCTTTAGTGTGAGTTCTACTTTTCCGTCTCTTCCATTATTTGCTGTGGCACCAATTACTTTAATCCTATCACCTACGTTAACCTGATTAACAAAAGAGCTTTGAGATCGCCAACCTGTTAATCGTATTTCGCCTGTGTCATCACCTATTAATGTATCAGTCACTGGGACAACTTCACCGGTCTTAGTGCTGACCTCAGTCATATTAGGTGCTTGCAAAACAATAGCTTCTATGATGAATGGATTATCAGATAATTGAATATCTTTTATCTTTGATTCTAGCATAGCTAATTTTGGAAAAGATGGGTCATCATCTATTATTCTGATATAGGACTCATCTTTAGAGAGGGTAATGCTCGTACCAAAGATTCTACTAGGAACACATTCAATCATCACTTCAGGAGTAATATCTTCATTCATCAGGGTACTATCAACAGTGAGAGATACGAATTTGCCACCTTTACCTATTGCTAGGCAGTTGACGTTACCTCTCCCACTCTCTCTTCCTATTGATAGTATCCGCAGTGGCATAACTTCAATTTCCTCTTGTGCTCCAAAAAATTCTAGTGATGTTCCTTCGTCACCATGAATTTCAAAATCGCCTTGGCCATATTGTGGATTACCTTGTTTTATTTTTACTCCAATGAATTTAACTCTCGCACCAGTGTTAAACACCTTTGGAATCCTTTCTTCTTCAACATTCCAAATAACAACGCGTAACGTACGAGAACCGTCTTCATTAGAGATCTGCATTTGAAGTGACTTATTTTGTTGACCTCGGATGTTGGTAAATTCAGAGATTCTCGGATTTGATTTAACCTTTCCAACGATCACAACATTATCCTGAGGTTCTCTTACCTCATCAACTGTAGTCACTTTAGTATCAATATTAGGAATGGGGCTATTGTCATCACTTAACTTTTCGATAATACCATTAGAACCTAGATTAATTGTTGGCTTCCCATCTAAGCCTGATTTGACATAGCCTTGTGAAATCTTTACAAGGTCCCCTGGTTTTAAGCCTATTTCATCGGGTATACTAGTTTGATTGTCCCATAATTTTAGTTTTACACTTGATTCCTTGTCATAGATAGTTAATGTTCGATTTCTGGATTCTTCATTTGTATCCTTTTTCATAAATTTACGAATAGGATAAATATTCATTATTCTCGCTGTAACAGTGACATCTTTTGCACCAATGTAAAGATCCTTAATGCCAGATTGTGATTTTGGAATATTTTCAAAAGAAAAACCTAAATCAGCAGCAACTAGGAATAAGGCTCCTTGATCTGTTAGATAACCAGCGCCA
>JAICQW010000322.1 GCA_025937665.1 Nitrososphaeraceae archaeon
GAATTCTACCAGCTTTGTAGAAGAAACATTAGTATGAATTTTCACAGAGTTCTCTAAGTCGTATTTCTGTATCATATCCTTTAGATAAGTACAGTAGCCAAGCTCAGTAGGATGAAGATTTCCGATAATCTTTGTTCTGACCTTTATTTTATTTTGCTTTAACAATTTTGCAAGTATTATTGAATTTTCTAACCTCTTGGATGGATGAAACCTTGATATCACCAAGATTATATTTTTACGGTTACCAGATGAATTAAACAATACACTATTGCGGAAAACATCTATATTGGCAGGAGGACTTAATACGATTGAATCTATATCAAATATTTTCCGTATTGCATGACGACTATACTCTGAATTTGTAGTTACCGTAGAATTCCTGATCATTTTAATGTACGTTGCTTTGGCAAGTTTTAGATTAGTATTTTCATTGTAATACCCTGTCCTACTGGTATAGGAGCACATTTTCTCTAAAAATTTAATATAAACTGGGTCTCTCGCCTCGATTCTATACGTAGCTAGAGGGAAATGACAGTAAGTAATAGCATTCTTTTTTGTAAATCCAGTATTAAAATATGGCAGGATATCTCCTGCAGTATTAATAGTTATATCGTACTTCTGGGTTTTACTCGTTACAAAAGACTTCAATGTACGTACCACGGAAATATTGTTGAGGATTGAGGCAGCATTATTGCCATAAGTACTTTCCAATTTTTCTCTGTGTGGTTTTTCTACGACAGCCAATTCTATATCAAAGCCCAAGTCGACTAAGGCTTCTATGGTTGTTATTGCAAGTTTTTCGGCGCCACCAAGATAATTCAAACTGGTATGAATTACATTGGCTATCAAGCGAAATGCCTTCGTCTCATTGGGTTGAAAGTTGGGAAAGACAATTGCTATTTAAATATAACTTTGAGTTATTTGATCTAGCACCTTATTGATAAAACGTGCAAGAAAGGGACAAAAGAGAGAGAGACAGCAGAGTTATGACGGCGAAATAGAAACTATGCCTCTTATCTTTTCCAGCTATGCAATAATTACCGAAATGGAGGATAAGAAGAAAATTGTCGAAAAGTTGAAATTGCAATATCAGGAAGAATATGATAAATTGCATTATTGTAGTACTAAAAAGTAAATTGGACCTGTCTATTCATCGTAAAATCCTAAGTCGTCAGGTAGTACGTCTAGAATTAGATAATATTCTGAATGCACTCCACAATCTTAAAAGCAAAGGAATTTACTTTATTATTTCCATCCCAGTATAATCGCAGATTTTGCAGCTGCATCATCTAATGCTTCTTTAGGATCCTTCGTGCCGTAATAAACTGCATTTAATGCTTCTTCAATATAATGAGCAGTCTGTGGAAATTCTGGAATACTTGGTCTAGAGCCTCCAAATGGAATAGCTGAGATCATTTCATCATAATAAGGATACGAAGAAGACACAGTAAGACGCGGTTCTCCCTCGCCTATTGTTACTTGGGTTGGCAGGACCCTATGTTCTATCAGCCACGGAGTAAGTATCTTTGGTTCAAGCATTAGCGTTATTAGTTTCCATGCTAGGTCTTTGTGAGTGGATTTTTTTGGTA
>JAICQW010000007.1 GCA_025937665.1 Nitrososphaeraceae archaeon
AATCATAGGACTTCTTATAGTAGAAGGTACAATGCAATTGCATCTAACACCGTATGGGCCATACTCAACAGCGATACTCTTTGTAAACATAATGATACCAGCTTTAGTAGCGCCGTAAATTGAAAGCGGAACATTTTGAATAGCCCGAATTCCCAACAATGAGGAAATATTAATAATATTTCCAATTTTCTTCTCCATTAGTATCGGTAATACTGCTTTGGTCATTTGAAAAGTTCCAATTAAATTTGTCGAAATAAGATTGTCCCATTGATCCTCATTCATCATGTGAAACGGGGTAGGATCATTGAGGACTCCTGCATTGTTTATTAGAATATCAACAGTGTCAAAGGTTGAAATAGTTTGTTCAATTACATTTAGCACCTCTGCCTCCTTTGTAATGTCTGCACTAACAGCCAGTAGATTATTAGAGCTATCATTATCCGAAATAACTTTTGTCAATTTAGAACGATTCCTACCAACTAGAGTTACTCTGCATCCTTCCTTAACAAGGCGTTCAGTGGTAGACCTTCCAACTCCTCCTCCAGCCCCTGTTACAATAGCGACCTTTCCTTTAAGACTCATATCATTTAATACAACTATAAACTTTTAAAGTTTAAAGAAAAATTAGATACTTTAAATTTCGAATAATTTTGTATTCTATCGATGAAACCCTCATTTGATAAATCACAACTTTCACCTAATGATATTACATTGGGAATCATAGGTGGCGGACAACTTGGAAAAATGATAGGTATTGAGGCAAAGCGAATGTCTTTAAATCTGGCATACTTGGATCCTGATAAGACTTGTCCCGCTTCAACGATTGCCGATAAATTGTTTGTTAGTGATTATAAAGATGAGAAATCGATACTAGATTTAGCAAAAGAATCTAACGTGCTTACGTATGAAATCGAACTAGCAAATTCCGCGGTACTTAAAGATCTTGAATCTAAGGGCCTTCCAGTTCACCCTTCTCCTGCTGTGCTAAATACGATTCAGAATAAGTTGAGACAGAAGAAATTTCTAAAATCAAAAGGAATTCCAGTTCCAGAATTTGAGGAAGTTACTTCAATTGATCAAGCAAGGCGAATTTGTAAGGATTTTCACTATCCACTGGTGCTAAAGGCATGTGAAGATTCGTATGATGGAAGGGGAAATTATGTAATCAGATCTGCTAGTGATATTGATAAAGGAATTCGGTTTTTTGAAGGAAGAAAGTGCATGATAGAGAAATTCATTCATTTCACTAAGGAAGTGTCCATCATGGTCGCTCGTAATACACGGGGACAGATTACGTCGTTTCCAGTAGTTCACAACATTCACAAGAACAATATTTTGGATACTACCATCGTTCCGGCTGGAGTCAATAGGAGAGTAGAGGCAAATGCAAGATCCATAGCGGAAAAAGTAGTCAAATCATTGAAAGGAGTTGGCATATTTGGTATCGAAATGTTTCTTGATGATAACAAATTAATGATAAATGAAATTGCGCCCAGGCCCCACAATTCAGGTCATTATTCAATAGAAGCCTGTAGTGTTTCTCAATTCGAGCTACATATTAGAGCAATACTTGGGCTCCCACTAGTAAAACCCCGATTGCTGTCACCGGTTGTTATGACAAATATTCTTGGAATTCCCAATTATACGGGAGAGTATTCAATTACTGGAATAGATAAGGCATTTGCCATACCAGGTATGAAGTTGCACCTTTATGGAAAAAGAATAACAAAACCACGACGGAAATTGGGCCATTTTACAATCACTGCGGAGAGTACAGAGGAAGCATTATCTAGAACTAGGAGGGTAAGGAAATTATTAAGAGTGGGGAAGATGCGTGGAAACAAAGAAAAAGAATAAACCGCTTGTCGGGATAATCATGGGAAGTGATTCTGATTTAAAGATCATGAATCAAGCCTCCGAATTTCTAGATAAGAGTCATGTTCTTCATGAAATGGAAATTGTTTCAGCCCACAGGACACCAGAACTAATGTTTGATTATGCTAAAACAGCAAGGAAAAGAGGCCTTAAGGTAATTATCGCAGGTGCTGGAGGATCTGCACATTTACCAGGCATGATTGCGTCGTTAACAACATTGCCGGTAATTGGTGTCCCTATAGAGAGCCACAATCTAAAGGGAATGGACTCACTGCTTTCCATAGTTCAGATGCCTAGTGGTATTCCAGTTGCATGTGTAGCAATCAATGGAGCTATAAATGCAGCAATCCTTGCATGTCAAATCCTTGCATTAAGCTCCAAGAATATTTCCGTTGATGTCGAAGATTTTAGAAAAAACCTATACAATAGTGTAATAAAGAAAAGAGAACGATTGAAAAAAAAATGATTGTTTTGAACTACATCTCTTAGGAAATAATTAGCATCGATATGTAAAAAATTAATGTAATGGCAAGCGAAATCTTTGTGATATTCATTGACTTATTCAAAGCTGATGCATAATTATCAAATTGATCTCGACCCATTAATTTTACTTGAGAGTAAGAATATAAATACGAAAATCTTGAAGGAGTGGTCTTTAATAATGCCTTCTGAGATATTTCTACGAAGGCTTTAATAATATCTTCCTCATTAGTAACGTTTCCTAATGCATAATAACCTTGACGGGTTCTTTTTCCCGAACTAGAGTGTGTATCGGATGAGCAGATTTCCAACATGTGGATTCCCGCGTCATTCAATTTCCTAATAATTTGAATTCGTAACCCATTGACCAGGTTATTTGAGTCGGACCATCCTATAAGATAGTTCTTATTACTGATATGAAGGTTCAGAACACCGATTCCTCCTCCTCCAAGTTCAACAATTTTGAAACTTGATGTTTGTGAGTTTGAATATCCAATATTGTATGAATAAAATCGTTGACCTTTCAATTTTTTTAGTGATGTTAAAGCTAGATCGGTAAGAACTGCTTCATCTTCGTCTAGTATCTTATCCCCTAATGCATTGTGTGCATCGGCAATCATTATGTCTGAAAATCCCAAGTCTCTGGCATAGTGTTCAATTTTTTCTCGAATTGTGTATGGAAGATCCTCCATCCCACCGTCCTTTGAAATAATCATAAGAACACTTGAGCTAAAGTCAACACAGGTTAATGTGAAATCATTTGATTGAATTTGGACGGGCAGAGTGCACTCCGTTCCGCTGTTTTTGGTTTCTGATTTTTTTAATGAATCCAGATATCTATTGACTTCAATAGTTGTAGGCAAATTTTTTGAATGATCAGAGATACTATGTAATACTATTGCACTATTTTCAAATAAATTGAAAACCTTTTGAGGAAGATTGCTTCCACCAATTGGATTGAAAGGACCGGGATGAATGTCAGGTAGAACAACAAAAACTGGTTTATCTCCCTCTCTTTCAAACTTCATGATCCTAGTCCTAATTTTATCCTCATTAGATCTTGAGTCAAATATGTTTTCCAACATTTCTTGTTTATTTTCCGTCCATGCGGACAGAAATGCTTGCAAGACTCTGAACGTGCTTTTCAAGTAAGGATAACCTGCTCGGTCGGCCAATACGGACCATACAATCCCAATTATAAATATCGATGAACCAATAAGGAGCACATTCAAATGGTGTTCTAGAGTAAAGGAAAATGAAAACGGTAAAGTATTAGTAAAAAAGATTGCGGGTAGAACAAACGCTATTAAAATGGATCGAATCATTCTTGATCCAAAAACTGAAGTAAAGATACCATAGCGAAGACTGCTTGCGATGAACATTCCTCCCAGACTGTATATGAGAATATCCGAGATTTTACCAAAAATACCGTTCGCTAATATTCCCAACAAAATAGTTACTATCCATAGAGAACTTGAAAAAGCTGCAACATGTATGACTTTTGTTATTTTATTTGTTGGTGTTCCTCTAAGAAGGAATAAATCTAAAAAAAAACCTGCGATAGTTACCCCAATTGCTAGCATCAAATGGAATAATAGTTCTACGTAATTATAGGAATAATGGTTTATGACAATTATTCCTAAAGATGCAATAATTGCGATTATTGCAGAAGTCTTGTACGATGATGGATTTATGAGTGTAAAATACCATCTTCTGTGAATGTCTGTTACGCTATCTTCACTTATCAATTAAGGTTACGAGGCATTATCTAGACTGGAAAAACAATTCTTATAATTATCGAAATTCCTATTAGAGCACCAGTAATACCAAGTATTACTTCTGGTTTTACCTTTACACCACGAGTTTCATCTTCAAAGAACCTCAACAATCCTGCGCTTGATGCAGGCAATGGTGCATTCTTTTTCTTTCCTTCACCCAATGTAAATAGTCCTTGTTGATTCATGTCTTAAATACATTCCGTTTTATACGTAACTAAAATTAGGTATTCTTAATTTTCACTCAAAATAATTAATTTTTTCTAGAATTTTAATGTAGTTAACAATGACTCTCAACCTTTGCTCTTCTTCAACCAAATTTTTATCTGATCCTATGTTATTTAATAAATCATTTAGTCTTTTTGTTATTTTTCCTCTCAATTGATCTGCATAATTGCAATCAACAACTTTTTCAACTTCCTTTGTTGTATTATTTTCAGGTAAAGTTGTGTTCCCACAAATAATACATTTGATTTCATTATTTTTTCTGATTTGTATTCCACTGCATTTGTTACATGGTTCAGAAAGTAATGTCCCTCCGCTAAGCAAGAAATCCGCTGCATTTTTCATTTTTTTTCTATACTGATCATCGTATGATGACATCTTGTAAAACTAATCGTAATATCATGCAAATTAAAGTCTTCTAAACTATTTGCAGTAATTAATTCCGAATAATTATCTTAGTTATAGAATGCGAAACTAATTTTTTCAAAAAAATTTCAAATTTTGATAATTGTACTGAAGCGGGCAAGGCTTAATAATGAGAATACTTCAATTGAAATAATTATAATATGGCGGTGATATGCAAAAAATGTGGACTACCAAACGATCTCTGTGCATGTGGCGAGCTGGATAAAGAAGATACTAGAATTGTTATAAGACTTGAAACTAGACGATTTTCCAAAACTACTACTATAATAGAAGGTATTGATCCAAAATTAAGTGACTTGCATCACATTGTGAAAGAATTAAAAAGCAAATTAGCCTGTGGAGGAACAGCTAAAACCGGCTTCATTATGTTGCAAGGAGATCACAGAGAAGATGTAAAGTCCTATCTAGTTAAGTTTGGATTTACTGAATCAACTATAGAAGTTCAATAGCCAGATCTATAATAGATAATTTTAGAATTTTCGCATGAATTGACTATTAACTGAGTATCGTTAATTTAATTAAAAAAATAATAAAAAATAAGAATTTGTAGGTTTGACTTTTCTAATTTACCAGTGATGTTTCTCGTCAGGAATCAGACCTATCTGTCCTGATTCAAAATATTTGTCTAGTTCTCTTATCCAGCCTTCCTTTGCAGAACCACCGCCTAAGCCCTTTCTCCTCATATAGAAAGCAATTACTGCGAGCAAGAACACCGCAAACATTATTGTTCCAAATATGTAGACCATTACGTCATAGAACAAGGGATCGTAGTTTGGACCGATTTGACCGATTAGACTGTGTAGTGTATTTCCAATCACTGTAAAAAGCCCTTCAATTCCGCTCATTATCTATTAGCACATTAATTCTATGATATATACATTTTGGTGAGAAGGTTGAAACTAAGGCAAAATCCAATTTGGGAACAATGACAATACGAAAATCGAAAAGATACCAAAACTGTTCACAAACTCAATGATTCAAGCATCGAGATTGCAACATAACTATAGAAATTCCAGATTAAGTCTTTTAAAATTAATCGGTGAAAATAAAATAAAAAAATAGTAGTAAAGTCGCCCTAAGCGCTTACGGATTTTTTACCTCTGCTCATTACGATGAATGCAGCAGCTACAGCTCCGAATATTGCAACTATTGCACCTGTGTATAATGCAGCGTCACCAATGTTCTTGCCAAAGAATGCAGTTCCAGAACCATATGCGCCAGCTTGTTGAGCATTGGCAACTTTCTCTTTAGCCAGACGTAACTGTTCTTCTACACTAAGTGCTCCGGTATCCTGACCCGTTGTATATTGTGCACTCGCTGTTTGATACAAGGTTAATGCTAAAGGTCCCATTGCAACTAGTATGGTTGCGATTGTAACGACGGTAAGTGAGTTCATACTAAATTTGTAGTTTTGAATCCAATTATATAACCTTATTGGTGTAAAAAAAAATTTTATGAAAAACTGCGGAGCTTTGTATCGCGCAATTAGGAATTTCTAGTTTAGATTTCTTAAGTAACATTTAAGATGCTCGTTATTGATTCCTACTTAAATGGCTAGAATTCATGCTCATACACATGGAAAATCCCATTCTACTCGCCCAATTTCTTACAATGTACCATCTTGGATAAATCAAAAATCGGAATTATCTACTATCATTGTTCAACTCTCAAAAGATGGTCTCAGCCCGAGTGAAATTGGGGTTAGAATGAGAGACCAATACGGCGTACCATTGATAAAACCCATCCTAGGAAAGGGAATAAATCAGCTTCTTGAAGAAAATAATTCTACGCCTGAGATGCCTGAAGATCTGAACCAGCTTGTTCAAAAGGCACTAGCTTTGCAAAAACATCTTAAAGTTCATAATACTGATAAAAGGAATATTAGGTCACTCGAGTTAATAGAAGCAAAAATTCACAGACTTTCAAAATATTATAAGAGGAAAGGAAAAATTCCGCTTACCTGGAAATATGCTGCAGTTATTGCTCGACTTGAATAATGAATTAAATGGGTTATAGCGAATTTCATGATAATGTAAATTCGATCAGCGAGAAGACAAAGAACTTAATTGACGATAGAAAGGACATTCAAATAGTATCTAATTCATCCTGCGATGGAATTATTTCCGCAAGCCTGCTTATCAAAGCTATTTGGAAGCTAGGTGGAAAGGGAACAGCCCGTTTCTTAAGTAGTATGAATGAAGAGATTCTGACTGATCTAAAGAAGGAAGATCATGATTTCTATTTCTTTACGGATATTGGTTCAGGACTATCGGAGCTTTTTAACAAGCTTTTTTCTAAGAACTGGATTATGTTGGATCATAGGAAAATTAGTGTGAATGAAATTACCGTAGATGATAATAACGCTATTCTAAATCCATGGAAATATGATATCGACGGTGATAGAGAAATTACGTCAGGCGGTATTTCATATCTTTTAGCTAAAAACCTGGACAAGAGATTTTCAGACTTATCCCCACTTGCAATAGTATCTGCGCTAGGAGAATATCAGGATGTAGGCGACAAAAGATCTCTTGTAGGTCTTAACAATGAAATATTGGAAGATTCGAAAAAAGACGGACTCGTACAAACAGATATTGATTTATTATTGTCTTTTAATGAATTCCTACCCATTCATGAATCCATAGCAAGTACTTATGTCCCATATCTATATGGACTGACATCAAAGAGCGACAAATGTCTTGATCTTCTCAGGAATACAAATATTACTTTGAAAAAGGACGGAAGGTTTAAGACAATTTGTGACATTAACCAAGAAGAAAAGTTTCTCATATTAGAAACTATCAAGAGCCACCTCAGTTCTCAAATTGACTCGAGTATTAATAACTTGGAGAATATTCTAATAGGCTATACTTATGTACTTCCATCCGAAGAGCAGGGCAGCCATCTATACGACGCGCGTAGATTTTCAGAATTGCTAAATTCGTCTGCCCTTAGTAATAAAACAGGATTGGGCATGAGCATTTGCTTGGGAGACCGCTCGTCTTCTCTTGAAGAGGCTGAAAAGGACGCACAAGAATTCAACAAGAATTCGCAATTGTTGATATCAAAAATACTTAAAGAGAAATGGAGGATTTTTGATAGAGGATTGTGTCTTTTCATTGATGCCGAAGGAATAGTTGAACCAGATTATATTGGTCATCTGTCCAGGCTTTTGGGTTCACATTATCAATTTATGAATAAGGTAATAATTATCAAAGCTTCGATAGATGAAAATTACTCAAAATATTTCTTTAGCTCTCTGCTAAAGGGAGCTATTGATGTACAACAAATGACAAAGGAATTATCAGAATCAGTTAGCGGAATTACAATGACATTTAATAATGCTGAAGGGCAGATTGTCATACCACCTACACAAGAGGATTCTTTGATGTCTATTATTCAGAAACAATTAAAGAAGATCTCAAATGAAAGAAGGATTTAATATAAAGTCTAGCGTGAAAATAGAATTTGATAGTGAAAAGGAAATAGATACCATAATTAACGCATTAACACCCGATAATGTTCGTATCCCTGAAGGACTAAAGATTAACATAAGACGTGAAAACAAATGTTTAATAATTGACATCCAGTGTAAAAATGGGTCAGGAACGTTCCTTAACACAATAGATGAATTACTAGAACATATATCGTTATCAAGGGCAGTGACCTCTAATGATTGATCCTAAGATTCTTAAAGAAAATCCGAACGCCATACGAGAAATGTTAGAGAGAAGAAAGGTTAGTTATCCGCTTGAGGAACTACTCGAACTTGATGGGAAAAGACGTGAACTAATAATGGAAACACAAGATTTGAGGCATAGAAAAAATACATTATCACAAAGTATTGCAAGTAAGAAAAAAAATCAGGAATCTATCGAGAATGAGCTTAACGAGATGAGAAATGTTGGTGAGATGATGAACACTGCCGAATCCAAGAAGGGGATAGTAGAAAAGAGATATGCGGAATTAATATACTCCATCCCCAACTTGTTACATGAATCAGTTCCAACTGGAAGTAGTGAGGATGACAATGTTGTCGTCAGAACGAATGATCATCTCTTAAAATCAAGAGCCAAAAATGACCATGTCGATCTAGCGTATTCCCTAGGACTCATCGATCTTGAAAGAGCAGCAAAAATAGCTGGTGCCAGATTTTATTTTCTAAAAAAAGAAATTGTCAAGTTGAATCAGGCATTGATAAATTATGCTCTTGACTTTCTTGAAGGGTATGGTTACCAATTGATTCAACCTCCATTTATGTTGAAAAATGATGCAATCAAGGGATCCATAATCATGGATGATTTCCAAGATGTAATTTACAAAATTGAAAATGAAGATCTATACATGATAGGCACATCAGAACATGCGATGGCTTCCATGCACATGGATGAAATTCTGGATTCGGTGAAACTTCCTTTGAGATATGCCAGTATTAGCCCATGTTTCAGGAAAGAGGCAGGAGCACATGGAAAAGATATGAAGGGCATATTCAGGGTTCATCAGTTTGAAAAAGTAGAACAATTTGTCATCTCAGATTCATCAAATTCCTTTGATGAGCAAGAAAGAATGCAAAGCATTTCCGAAAGATTTTACCAGAATTTGGAAATACCATTTAGAGTTGTATTATTATGTAGTGCTGATACAGGTAAGGTGTCATCAAAGACGTACGACATAGAAGCCTGGATGCCTGGACAAAATAAATACAGAGAAATTGGATCCTGCTCTAATTGCATTGATTTTCAGGCGAGACGATTAGGCATACGTCATAGAGAAAAAGTAAACGAAGAAACTCAACTAGTACATACGCTGAATAGCACGCTTGTCGCCACTGAGCGAACCATGGTTGCAATTCTAGAGAATTATCAAACAAGTAATAAAACAGTAATTATCCCAACGGTGTTAAGGAAATACATGGGAGATATCAAGGAGATTAAATCAACCTAAGTCGGTTCCAATTTATTCCAAATACACTGTAAAAATTATTATGAGAAAACCTGGAGGGTTGGATTGTTATAGTTCCTTGCACTAGAATTACTAACCAAGAAAATGCACCAGAATACTTGTGATCAATTTTCTATCGAAGTGTATATTACATGGTGAGATGAACTACGACGGCATCGCCATGTTATGGAACGTCCACATTATTTTATTATATTAAATTTTCAGGATACTCAGTAACCTCTTAAAGTGGATAAAGATATAAACCTGATTCTCAAGAGTGATTTATCGATGTCTAGAGGTAATTTAGACAAAAAGTCAACAATAAATATCAATTCACAGCGTCATGAAGAATTCATAAACATCAATTCACATCTGTACGAAGAATTGCAGAGAGAAGCAGAAGAAAAACACTTTACTATGAAAGACTATGTCGAAATAATTCTCGATAGACATTCGAAGAGAAATCAAATGATTAATAGAATTTGGCCAGAATTGCAAATTGCAGGTGTTGATGAAAGTATCATACTTGTAGTAAATGTCATCGATAAAAAATTCTTTAATGTAAGATTGCATGATAAATATCTATTCTGTGAACAGGACAAATCCACAGGATGTAATCATACAGCATTTGTTTGGATGCAAGCTGAAGATTTAGACTTTAGATGGTAATGTCTAATTCTACTTGAACCTACATGATTATGACAATCTCAGTTTGATAGACTAAGGCGCGGTTTTGACAAATTTTTATTTTAAACACTAGTAATAATAATAAAAAATAGAACTCTAAATCTAATGTCTAAGAAACTAACTTACTATTTTGATAAAATCTTTCAGGAGTATTTTTTGGTGTTGGAATAGAGTATCATATGTTTCAATAAATTCTCTTTCAATTGATATTTGGTCTCTTAATACAGAACACAATTTATCTAACGTTATAGGATGTATATTATCTATCTTATTGACAGAGTAGGCATAAACGTAGGCATTAATAATTTTTAAAACGAATGATGGTATTGTCTGCAATAGCAGCAAGATGCTCTTTTTCAAAAGGTCATCGACAGAGGAATTACCATTGAGATTATTAAAATAAGTTTCAAGTATTTTCGTCCTACTACTTCCCAGCTCCACTATCGACGATGCTACCAAGACTCCAGTTTCTGTTAATTCATAGAACGGAATGCCTTCTAATTGAAGTGCCTTTGGACCACGTCTTAGTGGAAGGCGACCGCCTTCCTTCACTAATCCCGAAGGTATTAAGACTTCATTTAGATCCTTGAAAATGGCAGAATAGATATTTTGCCATAACATTCCATTGTTCTTTGCTATTGCATGAGCGATCGAGGTACGAGTTCTCAATTCGGGGTTTTTTTCCAAAACAAGATGAGAGATAATTCCCCTTTGTCTTTTCGCCTCGCCAGTGAACTTGTTATTTTTTGTTTTAAAAGTATCAAAGATAGCAATGTGAGAAGATTTATTCTTTAGAACTACGTGCTTGTCGTATGTTATCAAGCTAAAGTTTTCCTTACTCATCGCCCCTTCACAAATCCCCGTCGTCTTTTTTCTTCAAGTATCGGCAAGATTCCCAGCTGGGAAAATGATTGATATTTAGATTTCAGGATGTTTTGGCTACGACCTGTCTTACAAGTAGGTTGTGTTCTTATCTTGCAGGAACAGCATGGGCAATTATATTGAAATATTTCAATTATATTGATATCAATTACAGCCTCACACGTTACACAATAGCCTTCACTACCATTATACCTTGGAACCTTACGAAGTACAAGAAATATACATTTCTTTTTACATGTGTGTTTCAATAATGCAGAACCCCCAAACCAAATTGTAACGACAATTCTTTTATCATGTCAATTCTTGTTATGAGGAACAACCTTTGTACCACACAATATATAATATATCTTGTGCATATTCCCAATAGCAGGTTACATTTAGTTACTGAGATAAGTATTAAATTTGTTATACCTTTCGATGTTATTTTGCTCATTTTGAGACAACTTCCAGTTCACTCAATTTCTCCCTAAATTCCTCGTCTGAATATTCTCCAACACCTTCTTTTTTTAAAATATGATCAAGTAATTTTGGAGGCGTAGTAGGAGGCATAGTTTGTGCAACCCGTAATTTTAAACCATTCAATCTTTCACGAGAAATGTTAATGTTCTCCCAGTTCATTTTCTATAAGTTACTATAATCAATAATCTAATAAGTCTTTCTATAATTTATTATAATTTTCTATATTTTTTCTAAATTTTTAACTCTTAAATACTTACCATAAGTTATAGCTAATTATGGTAAAGGGCTGGGTACCTATCAGTATCAGTGAACAACTGGGTCAAAGGCTAATCGCGTTGTATTCCAATGACCGAAAAAGGCCTGAGAATCAGAAATTCTCTCCATGGGTGAATAACATTCTTCTAAAATATGTTGAATTCCAGGAGCAACAAAAAGAGTATGGGCCATTTTTAGAGTTTAAAGATGCAGATCAAGCCATGGTAAATTTGTATGACCACGAAAGAAAGAAGTCGCTTGCAGTATACATTGATAGTCTCAAAAAGAAACTACACTGCGAATATCACAACGACAAGACAGATTGCCTTCACGTTGGTTTTTGTCTGGGAATACCAGAAGTATATCGACTACTAATCAAAGATGGGTTCAAATCTCCAAGATCTTCAAGAAATAATTGATTACTTCATTTCTTCAGGTAATGGTTATTAAATTAAATGATTCTAATTTTTTTCAATCATTCGCTGCATGTCCGGAGAATAGATTGATGATATGAAGAAGTTTTTCATAAACTTCAAGTTCTGTTATCGGAACAAAATTATCTCAAAATTCAAAATTTAGCTCAAACGATCAATAATACTATGAACGCACCTTTTTATTTATGATTGAAAATATTTGACAGTAGCAAAACAAGATCTATAAGTTTTTTATACTTTGTTGTACAAGAAAAGGTAACGCTTCAACTGCAACTGGTGGCGGAAGTGTTTTAGTTCCTGTCCCAATTACTAAATTCTTCCGACCATCGGTTGTAATTCCAAATTTTCAATCAAATAAAATGTGGTATAGAAAATTTGATATTCAATTTGTAAGACTTACCTTACGACATAACACTCAGAATTGTGAATATCTTGATATACGCTCATTTATTACAATTCTCAGAATCTTCGCAGAACTTTTGGTTTTAGTAACTCGGGATGCTCCTTTAAGCTTCTTACAAGCGCCAACATCTTTTCCTTATCTTCAGGTAAATTTCCTCCAATAGAATAAACATTTGACGCATGATTGGCTCTAAAGACTATTGGGGAAATAGGATTAATATTAATTAACAACAGTTCTAGCTCATCCAGGATTATTGTGTCATCCAATGTTTCAAATGGTTCATTGAATTTTTTCATAAACTCATCATATACACCATCCTCGATTATTAGTGTCAGGGCAGCTAAAAAGTTTGGCGATACATCACTTACAACTCTGGCGGTTTCTGTTATATGGTCCTTCGAATATTTTTTCCCCCCAATTCCCAAGATAATCATACATGATATAATGAAGCCGCTTTTTTTCGCCCTATTACATGCGTCAATAATACTTTTTGAAGTAGCGCCCTTTGTGATCTTTTTCAGGAGTAGATCGTTACCTGTTTCGATTCCAATATACAGCATATCTAATCCCTTACTATTTAGCAACTTTAACTCATCAGGGCTCTTCTGTAAGAGATTTTTAGGCATTGCGTAACAAGATATTCTCTTTAAATTTGGAAAATTTTCCTTAATATAATCCAATATTTGAATTAATTTCTCGGAATCAAGGTTAATTGCATCGCCATCCGCCAGAAAAATCCTTTCCGTTTGAGGAAATGATTTGGAAACAACATCTATTTCACTCTTAATCTCTTCCCAAGGCCTCTCAGAATATTCCTTTGTTCTATACATATTACAAAACGAGCACTTGTTAAAAGAACATCCCAGAGTAACTTGGAAAATGATTGAATTAGCCTCGGATGGGGGTCTGTATAGTGGATAATCGTAACCCAGCTCAATCATTATTGAAATTAATGATATCATGTAATTTAACTTGTTTGATGCGATAACACACTACAGACCGTAAATGAATCAGAGTTCTTTCTCATGATTAGACTTATAATTTAGATAAACGACACCTATCCTATCCAAAATTAGAAAATGAAAAATAATCAAATTGTCAAAATATTTCGCGAAATCTCATACTTGATCCAAATAGCGGAAGAAGATCCAAACACCATCTACAAAGTCAGGGCATATGAAAGGGCCGCTGATGTAATTGAAAATCTGTCAACAAGTATTGAAGAGATTTATCTAAAGGATGGAATTCAGGGTCTTAAAAAAATACCATCAATTGGTAATGCCATTTCAATCAAATTGGAGGAACTTGTTAGATCCAACAAAATTTCTTATCATGAAGAACTGAAACAGAAGGTACCAATTAAGATATCTGAATTTTCCAATATGACAGGATTCGGACCCAAGACGATGAAGATCCTTTTCGAAAGACTAGGAATTACAAGTATAGCTGAACTAGAAAATGCCGCATCGGAAGGTAGAATTTCAAAGATAAAGGGTTTTTCAAAGACTAAAGAAGAAAAGATCATCAAAACAATTCAGTTATCAAAAAAAATTAAGAATAGATATTTGTTAGGGGACGTTTATCCTTTAATAAAAAAAATAGAAAATACATTAAACGAAAAAGAAAATGTAATCCGCTGTCTTGTTGTAGGTTCCTTCAGAAGGATGAAGGAAACTATTGGAGATATCGATATTTTAATCTCCACGGATGAACCAGAAGAGGTAATACAATTTTTTGTCAGTATGCCTGAAGTTCGAGAAATTAAAGGAAAGGGGAAGGCAAAGGCGTTTGTTGAACTTAAAAATGGTATTGCTGTTGATTTGCTCGTAGTTCCTGAAGAAAGCTTCGGTTCAGCTGCTCAATACTTTACTGGAAACAAAGAGCATAATATCTCACTACGCAATTTGGCAATATCAATGGATTTTCATCTTAACGAATGGGGGTTATACAACAAAAAGGGAAGAAGAATTGCAGGATTCACCGAGCAGGAAATATATGAAAGTCTGCAACTTCCATACATTCCACCTGAACTTAGAGAAAATGATGGTGAAATTAAATACTTTACTCAAATGAGAAACGAACCATTGGATTTAATAGAGTATGGGGATCTAAAAGGAGATCTTCACACACACAGCAATATCACGGATGGTACAATGTCAATAAGTGATATGGCTCTACACGCAAGAAAAAAATTTGGGTTAGAGTATATTGCAATCACTGACCATACTAAGAGTCTTGGTTTGGCAAATGGTCTCAATGAAAACCAGTTGTTGAATCAAATCAACAAGATTGAGCAGTTAAATGACACCTTGAGTCAAGGTTCATTTTCTGATACTGTTCCTGACTTTAGGATTCTGACTTCTGCCGAAGTCAACATACTGAAAGATGGTAGCCTTGACATCTCTAGTAATATTCTTGACAAGTTAGATATAGTAGGAGCTTCAATACACTCGAACTTTTCATACTCTAAAGATGTTCAAACAAATAGGCTCATCAAGGCAGCCAGGAACCCAAGTGTAGACATACTATTTCATCCTACGGGCAGGCTAATAAACAAAAGAGAAGGATATGCAGTGGATATAGAAAAAGTAATAGAAGTAGCTATCGATACAAGAACCGTCCTGGAAATTAATTCTAATTATAATAGACTAGATTTGAGGGATGAGCACATACGTATGGCAGTCAAAAACGATGTCAAACTGGTAATCAATTCTGATGCCCATCATCCCGTTCACTTTGCTTATCTAATATTCGGTATAGGTCAAGCTAGAAGAGGATGGGCAAAAAAAATCGACATTGTCAATAGACTAAAAGTTGATTCTCTGCTTAAATCATTGAAATAAGTAAAGACATCTACTAAATAAGTGGTAACATACTCGATAGGATGGAAAAAATTCACTCTTTATTTGGGGACCATTTGTCCTTCATGGCAGTCATGAAATCCTCCAACTTTTTTAACGTTTCATGATGTAAATGGTGTTCTATCCCTTCTGCGTCATTATTGGCAATTTCATCATCGACACCGATCATTCTAAAGAATTGTGCCAAAATCTCATGTCGGTTATGTATACTCTTTGCTATTTTAATCCCGTCGTCAGTAAGTCTCATTCCACGGTATTTTTCATAGTCCAAGTATCCGCTTTCATCTAATCTTTGAATCATTTTGGTAACGCTTGGAGAACTCACGTTCAGATAGTTAGAGATATCAACCATAGTAACATATCCTTTTTGTTTAATGAGTTCGTAGATTACTTCAAGGTAATCCTCCATTCTATCAGTACGTTCCTCTTTCTTAGTAACATTTGCTTCTCGGATAAATTCAAGTCTCCTGTTTGGAACATCAGAATCATTTTTCATTTTGCTCGAATACTATCCCTCCAAATTGCAACATGAATATTAATTCTTTTGTCATACCAACAACCCCGTAATATACATTATGAATATTCCGAGCATGAACCCTGAAACAATTGGCAAACTAGCGAGAACTTTATTGTTATTGTAATACATCCAAGATCCCACAGAGTAAACCACCTGAAATATGGCGCCAGCTCCGATGCCAAGGAAAATTATTGTTGCAAGTGGAGAATACAAGAATCCCCCTATCCATGATCCTATTATAGTTGGTACGCCTGCTATCAATCCCATAAGAATTAATTTTGCAATGGCCAATTTCTTGTTCCTTGCCATTGGTGCAACTATTGCCAGACCTTCGGTAGTATTATGTAGTGTGAAACCTAGAATTAGAAAAGAACTCAGTGCAACTTCACCCAATAGAACTGCAGCGCCTATGGCCAATCCCTCTCCAAAATTGTGTAATCCGATACCAATTGCAATCATCATAGATAATGCCACAGGTCTTATTATGAGGTGTTGTCTTGAGGACTGCACAGACGATACGTTTGAGGCATCTTCCTTTGAAACTTCAGTATATACCGGATACTCTGGGTCCGAACTTTTTGCCCGCGCATTTTTCATCAGTTTAGATGATATGTAAATTAGAGATACTAATGAAAGTATTGCTACCATAATAAGGAGCATCTGACCATGAAATGCAGATGAAATATCTCTTACTACTATTTCATTTCCCTCAAGGAGAGCATCTATTCCCAAGAATACAAGTAAGCCGAGAGTAAAACTCAGAAAGAAATTGTATTTATTGAGACTTAGTTTTCTAATAAACGGATACCACAAAAGCCCTATCATTACTGGTATTACTCCAACATATGTTCCTATTAATGCAAAGTTTGATGCTTGTTTTAGGGTTGGTTGAGGAGTAAGTGTTGCAAATTGTATAGTTTTTTCAAATCGGGTTCCATCATCAGTAGTGAGTCCTATTCCATACGGTTGTCCTTCATTCCATGAAAAGGGGATAATAACTCTTGCACTTTCAAATCTCTTGAGTGTGTTGTCAGGTTCCATCGCTGCTGAATGAATTCTATCGTTCACATCAGCCTGTACAATGGATACTTCAGAATGACCAGTATTACTTACTGTAGCAATTATCTTCAATGGTTCAAATTCGACCTTTTCAATTGAGATTTCAGGAACTACTATAAACTGGCCGCTAAAAAACAAGCTCGGATATGACAATATCAGTACGATCATCATGCTTAGTATCGCAAAGGGAACTATGCCAAAAAACACTATTTTCTTTTTTGAAATACTATCCTTAATTATACCTGTTTCTCTTTCCATTATGATAAACCTCCATTGGTCGGGTTTGTTATCGCTGTAGTGACATTGGTGAAGCTGGAAGCATTAACAGCATTTTCAGGCGCTGTTACCAAAAAGGATCCCATCCATCCCTTTTCAGCGAATTCGGTCTTATGAGCATGGAACATATATTTTCCTGGAAATTTGTATGAGAATTCTAAAATTCCTCGCTCACCTTGGTTCATCGTCACAATATCCGTATACTCATCAGGCACTAAGTTGGTACCAGTTTTGTAGAAATTGAACATGTTTGCATGCAAATGGAAATTATTAAGTGGATCAAATTCCAGCATGTTTACAAGATAAATTCTAATTAATTTTCCCTCTTCAATGTTGATTGGATGGTGCATGTAGTAATATGGAATCCCATTAACGGTATAGAAGTTGTTCTCGGTATCAAAATCAGTATCATAGCCGTTCATCATCATTACCATTTCATCTGCATTCGCACGAGGTTTCTTGGGATCTATAATTAATGCGCCATAAAGCCCATGCGTAATATGCTCTTCAAGTGGTTGAATATGACAATGATAAGGAAATACTCCAAAAGGCTCTGCGATAAACTCATAAGTGAATTTACCTCCTGGTGCTATTCCTTCGAAAACGCCATCCATTTCAGAAGGATGGATCCCATGAAAATGCATAGTGTGAAACCCCGAACCGTTGTTGACGAAATTTATTCGAATCAAATCTCCTTCTGTTGCACGTAATGTTGGTCCAGGTACAGTGTTATTGAACGTCCATACATTATAATTTACACCTGGTGAAATTTCTCTTGTGCTTTGGTCTGAAGCGATAACCGTAAACTCTCTTACGGTACTGCCATTGGCAGAATGAGAAACCCTCCCATGGTTAAATTCACGAAGGAATTTCATGGGGTCCACAACAGAGTTTTTTGGATCAGTTGGTAGTGAAGTAGGATCCAGAACACTTCCGGTAGTTTCGTAGGTACCATATCCTGGAGTATGTCCACCAAATTGTTTTGTATTGAAGGTACTATTTTCATCCTTTGCAGAACCTAACACTGTTACGACGCCGAGAGTCAAAATCGAAATAATTACACCTACAAGTACGATAGCCTGAGGATGAGACAAATATAATATTTACCTAATATAAATAAGTTAGAAATATTTATAAATGTTTCATTAGGCTAACATTAATAGATTAATTTAACTTCCAAATAAACCAGTTTCTTCATATCAGATATCTATTTTTCTAAAGCTATTGATATCCTATCCAATGCGTCATTGGTACCTTCGAGAATATGTTTTTTGACCATCTTTGAAAATATGCCTATGAATCCAGATAGTCGAATATCCCATTCAACGTCAACAACACTAGCCTTCTCACCGTCGGCGTTAATTACAACAGTTTTTTTCCCTGTCAGAGGCCCTTCTGTGATATCTGTCGTAACAGACTTCATTGGTTCTATTGTAACTATTTCTTTACAAACCGAATTCTTGAAAGCTATAACGACTTCTCGTTCCACAGTATTTCCTGATTTGCTAATATTTTTTATCGATTTTGTTCCACGCCAAAATTCTGGTTCCCTATCAGTGTCTGATAAAATTCTCCAAACCTCCGAAACAGGCGAATTGATTTTCTTTGATGTGTGAAAATTGACCATAGATTAAGGTCAACGCTTTTCTAATATATGAATCTGTAAGAATATTTCCATGGATCAAAAAGACGGTTAAGGAAACTAGGATTTTGCTCTATTTACCGTGTGGGCTCGATTACTTTGATAATTCCCCTCATTGTCTCAGGATGATATTCACAATAGTAATTTAATTCATCAGCATTCATTGTCTTAAATTCAAACTCATTAAAGACTATTAATTTATAGACAGATTCATCATGTCATTATTTGATTGATTGTGATTTCTTGTAAATATCAAATTGTTTATGGACTTCTGATTCAAGATCCCTTAATTTTAATGGTTTCTGTAGAAAACCATCTATAATCTTATTCTTGACATATTCCTCAAATACTTTATCATCCACCTCAAAAGCAGTCATAAGTAACGTTCTTACTAAGGGATTCTCTTTTTTTATTTTGTAAACCAAATCCATTCCATTTATACCCGGCATTCTTAGGTCTGAAACAACAACTGCATATTTACTTTTATTCATCCGGATGTGTTCAAGGGCAACAATAGGATCTGTAAAAGTGAATATCGACAATTCTTTTATCTTGCTCAATGCATCACGAAATAGATTAACAATATCTAATTCATCATCTACAATGGCTACTAGAAATTCCTTAACCACTAAGAACTAACAACCTTCCGATCAATCACTTTAATTCCTGTAACTGGATATCTATATTATGGTTACACATATTAATAAACAATAGAATGAAGATGTACGATGTTTTTCTCTCCATATAAAGCGGTGAAATCAATTCAGCGCTTTTTATAGCGATCCCCATTAACTAGACATAGTTGGAAGATGTTAGAATAACAACCAAAACTAAATACTTTGCTACTTTCGTATCGCGGATAAGAACCATTTTGGAAGTATGTTATTATTTACTTTGACAAAGTAGTTAAATGCAGAATCCAAAACGTATGTTTTGGCCCAATCATCCTTAGATCTTATGGATCTACCATATGCTTGGACTAATCGTAGTGCAGTCTGCCAATAATACCACTCTTTGTTAATTTTCCTTTTCTCTGAAGTCCATTTGTCGGCCACATTTGGATAAGGGACTTTTGTAATAATTTGAAATCTAGACAAGTGATCTTTCAAGTCAAGTCCGGTATGAAGTGATGGGGATATAAGCACAGTAGGTTTCTTGCTTTCAGCATGCTCTCTTATAACTTCGTCCCTTTCAATTTCGGGATCTGTCAAAATTAGCCTCCTTGAATTAGTCTTAGAAAGATTGTCCTTGATAAAATTTAGCTGTTCATAAGAACTTGTATGAATTATTCCTTTGTCATTACCATGGATATACATAATATTGTCAATGGCCCGCGATATCTTTGACTTTACGTCCATCTGTTGTAAATTATTATAATTGAGATATTCTACGCTAAGAGGAAATATTGGCCTATTCTCTACTGGAAAATCTGATTGTATTTGTATAAATTTAGTACTATTATCTTCAGAGCATAGACCCAAGTTTCTTTCAAACGTTTTGTTGTTCAAAATAGTGGCACTCATGATAAGTGTTTTTGGGCATTTTTCCACTATTGCTTTTATGTATTTAGAAGGATCCAATGGCTTGAGCTCAACCCGAGTAACATCGTAATTTTCTTTTTGCACTTCTGAAACAATCCAATTGCTTGGGTTCGAAAGTATGTTATTAATAGTTCTTGTAAGTTTGTCGATATCTTGTACAATATCAATTAGTAATTCCTTATCAACATCAACATTTTTTCCATTTTCAGATCTAATATTTAATTCAAGGCTCGCGTCATCTTCAAATAGCTCCGATGCACTCACTATTCTCTTACTTCTGGCTTTAGATTTGTTACTAGAATCATATCCATACTTTACTTTTCGCTCCTTTACTAGCGAGTGTACCAGAGATTCATACCCAATTAAAATTAGAATAGTTCGTTCCAAATCAATCAAAAATTCCAGCCACCCATGCATATCATACCCATGATCGGTCATTTTAAAATCGTGAATATATCGACGCCATCGTTTCTTTGAGATTGAAAGTCCTCTAAATTTTACTATTTCAGTTTCAAGTAGATGTGCTTCGTCCAATACAAGTAAGTCTTTCTGTTGCATCATGTTCTTGTTTGACAGTAACGATAGAAAAATGGAATAATTAAATATCGAGTGGCTAGCTCTTAATGCTTGAAATAACTGATCGAAGTAGTAACACGGATTCCACTCACGAGGATTATTAAAATTTTGCAAATGAATCCAATTTGAATATTCATTTTGATAATTTTGTATTTTATCTCCACTAATGAAAATTCGTTCATTTTCCTTTCCTTTGTTGTCAATTTTGTAATCGTTTATGAAAGTTCTGTACTTGCAACCAGATCCTTCCATTGATTCATCAGACAAACATGGTCCGTATTCACAAGATGTATGTTTGCACTCAATTTCTGTTATTGAGTTGCAAGATGGACAAAGATATTTGCCGCTTTCTACGAAGTCTTCCTTAACTCTGCATAAAAAATTGCTTTTCCCTTTGGCAACTTTTAGAAATTGATAGTCATTGGAGTATTGAGTTTGGAGATCCTTTGTAGCAGTACATATGTAGCTTGAACCAAGAGTTCGTGCAATAGTTATGGCAATTGCACTTTTCCCAAACCCAGTTGGTGCTTCCAGAATAATGTGTTTATAACCGGTATTGAAAGCATCACAAATTTGTTTAATAACACTATCCTGATTATTTCTAAACTTACTGTGAGGGAAGTTGTTCAAATATTCATCTGCGCTTATCATTTTGCCCAAGTATAGAGAAATGAATGAAGTGATTGCTGAAATAAATTTTTCTTATTCATTACGCTTTTTTAGAATCATCTATAATAATCAAAAGTCAACTATTCTCAAAGTCAATGTTGTCTGTCGCAACTCAATTGCAAGTACGACT
>JAICQW010000118.1 GCA_025937665.1 Nitrososphaeraceae archaeon
GATTGCTGTTTATCTTACCACTCAAGATCAAAGAAGCAAATTTTTGTATCGATTCATAGACTCCAATACTGTACGCAATGAGTGCAATCCTTTCTGGTTTCTCACGTAGAGGATCCATAATGTAAAAACTTTCTCAACACTTATGTGTCTTTGCAACTAAATTCAACTGCTACAATATTTAATAAGAATCCATTATTTCAGAATAGTTATTTATGCTACTGTCAATATAGTTATTGGTCTTGTAAATCAGACCGTTTACAATATTTCTGTTTATCAAGTCATACAAATTCACCTTCTTATGTTGTATCTGGATACCAACGTCAATGCCTTCGTCATAAATAGTATTTTTGTCCTTTATGCAAACTATATTATCTTGCATTAGTTTTTTCATATGCCAGGAAATTGTAGAGGCTGCCTTCCTAGTGTATTTTATTATTTCCAGTTGAGAGATTGGACCTTTATCGTGCAATAGTTTTATGATTTCATAGGAGGTTTGGTTTCTCAAGAATCCCATAAGCCCTGTTATATCATTTGAAATATTTCGTGGAAATAATCTAGTCATTCTGGATCTCCGTTCTACATTTACGAGTTCCATTTTTTCTAATCTATCAATATGATAGGAAAGTACTCCATTTGATGAGTTAATCATTCTTAAGAGTTCCCTATATCTAATTCCAGGATTTTCATCAATGCATACCAATAGTTTTTGCTGTACTTTAGGCAAGGTATCAAAAATGTACGAACTTGAAGAATTACGATAAATCCAATCCAAGCTCGCAGTCAATTTGCTTTTAATAACCCCAATCCAAATAGTGTTAACATCACAAGTAATACTATATGTGGTAACTCTATATTTACAGATGGTAAAATTACATTATCAAGATTACCAGTAGAAGACAACAACATAATACCCTCTACAATAGCAAGAGTCACAAATCCTAGTGCCATAAGAAACATTCTGATGCTGCTTTTTTTCAAGTATGCAAGAATTGACACCAGTCCTAGAAATACTGCGATATTCAAACTAATGATATGGATAATAATATGATATATCATAGACTGGTGAGTAATATGGGGCATGATTAACGGAATAATAAGAGAAGAGACAATAATCGTAGTCAGTGCAAATATTTTCAGCTTGTTGTCTAATACCCTGTATTTTCTCTGCGATTGCACGAAACCAATAGTGGCTTCACCAAATTTAAATTAATTGGTACATCCATAGTGTTTAAGCACGACAATAAATCTATATCTTGACCAGATGAGCGGTTTCGATTCCTATAGGAGTCTAGCCTTTCCAACAGTGGAATGCAAATTTTTAATCCGTCAAATTTGCAACATTATATTTGAGCTGGGATACACTCCTGGCATACATAAAGCCACTTAAAACAATCACAATAAGAATGGCCGGAGCAATAAAATTCTGGTAACTAATATCTAGTTGGACATTTGAAGCTGTTTGATTAGAAATACCAAATGGTTTCTGCGTCTGCTGCACAGTAGTAGGCCCTACACTGGGTTCTATCATCCCAATAGAGTTGCCTCTCTGCTCAGCGAACCAGATATTCCCATTTGAATCTGAAGTAAGCCATTGTACAAACGGTGCAGAAGTTGCAAGCGTTACTTCTCTAATCTTTGATTTTTGAGTATCTATCACCGCAATCTTATTTATTGTGTGTTCTGCTACCCACAAATTTCCATATTTATCAAATGCCATTCCAAATGGCAAACCGGATTCATTAATCACTGGCAAGTCTGCAAATGTTCTTGTCAGAGGATCAAATGAAGTTACTTTGTGACCATCATGTTGTGAGATGAATATTTCACCTGTTGATTTATCAATTAACAAGGCAGTAGGACTCTGTAGTGATTGGTTATCACTAGGCAAGTACACAGTTATAGAATAGTTATTAGTAGGATCGATTTTCGCTAACTTCCCTCTTTCGTCAGTTAACCATACTAGATTATTAATAGTGTCTGAGACAATCGCAAAGGGACGTCCCCTATTGTCATCAATAGGCAATTTGAGAGTCACATTACCTATTTGTGGATCAAAGATCAAAACCTCTCCCGATGTCGGTGAGGTGATCCAAATTTTGTCACTTGAATCAATTGTAATTCCTGATGGGGTAACATAGTTCGGAAATGTAAATTGCTTGTTAAGATTTGCAGATGGATCATAGTTTCCTATAGTTTTTGTAAGCGGATCTACATACCACAAATTATTCTTTGAATCTAAAGCCATTAATGTTACTATGCTAGTTCCATTAATTTTGTGTTCAACATAATGTCCTCCATTTATATCATATGCAAAAATGCGACCGCTTCCGATAATGGTATCACCAAACCAAATAAAGTTTCTATTTTTATCATAAATAGGATATAATGGTTGAATAGTATTATTTGAAATCGGAAACTCAGTCACATTAAGTGTTAACCCGTCAAAGTTAGGTTTTACCAGTAAGTGATTGAATGAAGCCACTATACTGGACATATTTTGTTTTATTGGAATAGCCTGCACTTCCATATCCCAGACACCAGGTATACCAAACGAAGCATTTGCAGAGAACACCCCTGTTGATTGTTTTTCAAGGTCCGCGGTTATGGGGCCAATTGATTTTTCAAGTTGTCGATATTTTAGTCCTGCCGATTGTATTTCAATTGGTTTACCATTATTATCAAAGAAAGAGATCTTGAAATTATTATTTCCAACCTCAAATGGATGTATCGACATGACAACTCGTGTGTTATTATGTACGAATCGAGTTGATTGATATTGTTCTATCTGACTTGATTGTGCAGTTCCCGGTTGGGTTTGATTCTGTACTTCTTCACTTGCTGGAATTCCAGTATTTACCAAAAGACCAACGCTAACAAGTAATGCAATTCCAAGTATTGATTCACTTACAAGAGCCCTTCTAAAGTTAACAACTATGCGAGTTGCTCTTCTTTCAGTTTCAGACTCTTCATTTGGTAACTTGGAGTTTCCGGGATTACTACTGACAACTTGAGATACACTCAATAATCGAATAACCCGATTATAAATAAGTACACTGCTATACCCTCCTAAAATTACCATTAACCCTGCCAATAACAGCTTTATCACCAAAAAGGTTCCGTATAAAGAATCAACAACCAAACTCAAATTATCTTCAAGAATGTACAATAGGAATGGACCGGTAATAACTAAAATTCCCAATAACGTTACTATCAACGAAGAATGCCTAGGGATAAGTATTGATAACGTCGATAACTTGTAATGCCAATCCATTTTAAACTCTTTTAATTTTGGAATCAGAACAAACGCAAGATAGAACGTACCACCAATCCAAATGGAGGCAGTCAAATTATGCACAAAGTCCATAATTATTGGCGCCACTTGCTGACTTGAGGCACCGTGTCCAATCAAACTTGTGGTAGCCAACAATGCTATACCAATTATCATAATACCAAAGCTTTCCAATCTAGAGAACATGTGAGATTCATTTTTCCTAAACTGTCTGTACTCGTATAAGGATAGACCAAAAATTATGAAGGATATCACTGATCTTTCTACTAATACAGTACCAAATTTTGTCCCAAGAACATCTATTATACTTGCGCTAATTGAAATAGCTTGAAAATATAAAATGGCAAAATTTGAGGAGATTAGTATTATTGAGGCAATTACATAATATGTTGCCAGATTTTTGCTTACATTCTTTTTTATATTAAAAATCGAATCAGTAAGAGCAGAGTTTTTTGATAATGGTCCCCAGACCCAAAGATTTGTAAATGCTGCTCCTACTATCATTACTTGAGCCAAAAGAGTGGGAAATCTAGCTAATGCTTCAGGTAAATAGAGAGTCGAAGAAGGTCCAGTATTAGTCACGTTGATTGGCAATACTGCTTGTCCAACAGCAAATACAAAGGCATTATCCGTCACATGACCGTCAATTTGAGATAAGACACTTGTTGATACTGTGTAGGTGCCATCTTTCAACACAGGAACGGAAACCTCCAGCGAAGATTCATCGCCTCCCTCATGGTTTACCTTCCCGAGGTCGACCTGCTTGCCATTCGAATCCAAAACCTTCAGGCTGCTGAAACGTAGATCAACGGGTTCACTAAAATAAACATCTATTTGTTTCGGAGACATAGATATTGATTGTGATTGCGATGGAATACTATTGGTCATAAAGGCATGTCCATAAGTTGAGTGAACAGCACCAAAACCAATTACTCCCATCACGCATAACACCAAAACCAATGACAAATTTCTATTGGGATATGATGAAATTGAATAGGTAGGAAAATGAAGAATCAATATAGTTACAGGGAAATAATACTGATTTGAATATTTTATTATTCCTTTTTTTCTAGTACACTAATCGAATGTAGAGGATAAAGGATATAACATGTACCAAGACTTTATTTATCCACATGAAAATTGTAGGGATTGCTTTTGTAGTTGGAGCTTTTCTGATGACCATTTTAACCATTATGATTATCCCTCAAATTTCGTTTGCACATATTAGTAAGACTTTTGGAAATACAACTATCGAGGCTGGCTGGATATCTGAGCCTCCTCTAGTTGGTGACTTGAATAGTATTGTACTTCAGGTTAGTAGTGGAGCAAGTGGCGAACAAACACCTGTTGCTAATGCACTAGCGAATCTTACAGTATCTGTAAAGTCGGGCACTATCACAAAAGTATTAGATTTCCAGCCCTCCCCAACAACTGATGGTGGATATGAAGGTACAGTACTTCCGACAAGGGTGGGACCATATAGCCTAGTACTTCAAGGGGACGTCAAGGGACAAAAAGTGGATAGCGAGTTTAAAATAGAAGATGTAGAATCAAAATCCATTTTCTCATTCCCCGATAGTTCTATAGATACAACCAATACTAATAATATTAATCAGCAAGTCCAGGATGGTATCAGTAAACTGTCAAATGACATTCAAAAAAGTAGAGATGATTTGAATAACTCACAAAATGAAATTCTTGGCATTCAACAATCTGTTGACAGGCTAAAAGCGGATTCAGGTATTTCATATTTGATATTATTAACTACCCTTGGTATCAGTATTGCAGGAATAGTGATGGCAGGATATTTGTATTCTTTACTACGAGATAGAAAGCCAACAAGGCTTGATAACGTTTGATTTATTTGCAACCAGTAGTCAAATATGTTTCTGTTAAAACGAAATGGAAGGAATTAAAAATAAGGTCATATAATGGTCTTAACACAGAATGTTTATGTCCGTACAAAAAGTATTCTGTCTTAAACATCTTTTAATGTTCCTCGTTTTGCTGTGTTTTAGTATAAATATTAGCTCACAATTTGCTTCTGGTCACTTCTTTGGAACAACCAAGAATATTGGAAACTACCAAATAATATTTGCGCCATATCCACCTCTTCCTTTTGCTGGTGATAACTCAACTTTACTAAATTTTAGTATTCTAGATAAAGAAAATCAAAATGTGAATAATATCTTTGCGTCACTCTTAATCAAAAATAGGGAAAACGGTTCAATTATTACTGATATTCCATTCAAGTTCTATGAGTTTAGCGATATTACTATCCCGTATACTTTTAATGAGATTGGGGATTACCAAATTTCTTTATTGGTTAGGATAAACGGCGATCCTGTATATTCTCAGAATCCAATTTCTGCAGATTTCGACATTTCAACTACAGATCCAAATCAGATAATACCCACCAATGAACTAATTTTATACTACTTGGTGCCA
>JAICQW010000030.1 GCA_025937665.1 Nitrososphaeraceae archaeon
TACAAACTGAGATTCGAAGCACTCTAGGGCATTTTTCTTTGTGTCTAATGTATCACTAATATCGACAAACAACTGAGGTCTAAATGAATTTTCAGTAATTCCTCCTGGTATCGTAGTCTCATACATGAATAAATTGTTCTGATCTCTACAGGCTGAAATCACGCATTTTGTCAAAATTTGATGATCCTGATGGGAGTCACCATACCATTGAGTAAATACTGAATCTGGTTTGTATTTAGTAACCAGCGAATCTATTAATGAAATGAATTTTCTTCCAAATATCATCTCCTCCGGTGATAGGTCAAGAAATACTGGAGGCTTGCAACCCATTACTTTGGCAGATAACACTGACTCTGTCTTTCTGCCTTCCTTGGTATCAGACTTGACAAAATTTGGTAACGTAGCTATTATTGGCTGAACCTCATAACCCATAGCAGATAATTTAGCTATAGTACCGCCCATGCCAATTTCCAGGTCATCTGGATGAGCACCAAATACAAGAATTGATTTAGATTCCATACAAGCAAAGTAAGATAAATTGCCTACTTATGACTGTTAATAGCTGATGGAACCAGTCTATAACCTCTCATTTCTCTAAATCTTCTATAATCCTCATCTACTTCCAATGCTGCCATCAGTATCTTGCTTTTTATTGATTTTGATGACTGCAAGAACATTTTTGTATCTTTTGGCAAACAATGTCCTCCTACTCCATCTCGAGGCTCAAGTATATTCACATTCCATTTAGTATTTAGGGCATCTCTTAATTCTCCAAAGTTAACATTATTTGCCTGACAGTAAAGGTATAGATCTTCCGAGAATGCTATTTGCATATACCTATCGGCATTTTCAATTATTTTGGTCAATTCAGCTATTTCAATTTCAGATACAGGGTGCATTGGAATTTCAAGACTATTTCTTCTGCAGCTTTCGTGACTATCGTTAGTAATATTATCGTTGGAATCGAGTGATTCGTTGCCACTATCGTAAAATTGTAAAGCTATTTTAAGACAGCAATCACTTACCCCACCTATTACTCTAACCTGATTCACTCCATGTTCATCCTCTTCAAGAGCATACCACCTGTGAGGTGCATGAGCAACATGAAGTCTGTGGTTAAGCAGCTCAAATATTTTCTTTGAAGTACCTTTTGGTATTGTACTTTCTATGGAAACAAGGGAACCGTTCTTTGCTTCCCTGGATATTTTTTGAGCCAGAGAAAATAATCCATCTACAAAAGGAGTATATTCATCATTGGGATCATGGGTTGAAACACAGAGTATGAAAACGTCAATGTCATCAAACCGTTCAATCCTTTTAATTCCATAATTGTTTTCTGCTTCCTCCATTTTTAGCGTGTTAATGTCATATCCAAAGGTTTCAAATCCCCTCTCTTTTACGTACTTTGCAACTGGCAGGCCGAGTTGCCCAAGACCAATAACTAAAACTTTCTTTATTTGAGATCCTAATTCTGTGTGCATTTTTTATGATATTAAAAGAATCATTACATAATTATTAAAGCCTTGAGATGGAATAAAACGTAAGTTATTCACTATAGAAATTTCTATTTGGTTCGTATAGAACTTTATGTAGAAAGTTATGAGATCTCTCATTCGACGCTATCTGCAAATGGAAATTGATTTTTGGAGTTAAGCTATTTGCTAGATATAAATAATCAAACCAAAATAATAGATATGTGATAAGAATTGGTTTAATAGGTAAAACTAACACTGGAAAAACTACTTTCTTTAACTCCGCAACCCTGGGAAGTGAAGAAATTGCAAACTATCCGTTCACAACTAAAAAACCAATTCACGGAAATGCTCATGTAATTACACTTTGTGTTCACAAAGAATTCGGAGTACAGGACAATCCTCGGAATTCATTATGTAAGGATGGTTGGCGATTTATCCCTGTAGAGTTGATAGACCTTCCGGGACTAATTAAGGGTGCCTGGGAGGGTAAGGGTCTTGGTAATCAATTCTTGTCCGTTGCTGCTCAATCTGATGTGTTACTCCATATCGTTGATGCATCTGGAAGTATAGACGCATCAGGAAAAATAGCGGAGGCTGGAGCAGGAGATCCAATTGCAGATGTATCGGATATTGAAGAAGAACTTGTATTGTGGTACTTGAAATTGTTCGAAGGAAATCGAGAAAAAATTTCAAGGATGACAAATACTGGGATGGACACTGCCCGTGCTGTAACTGAAATTTTTGGTGGTATAGGTGTTAAGGAATGGCATGTAAAACAATCTATTACTGAAAATAATCTAACAGATAGGAACATAGATGAATTAGATTCTGATGAGAGTAGAAGATTTGTTTCTACACTGAGAGAGATATCAAAACCCTCATTGATAGTTGCAAATAAAATTGATCTTCCGTCAGCTGCGGAAAATTTCAATAGACTTCGTGAACACAATAAACATATGTTTGTAATTCCTTCCAGTGCTGATGCTGAACTCACCCTGAGGAGAGCCCAGAACAGAGGTTTGATAAAATATTCCCCGGGAGATGAAATATTTGATATCTATGAAAATACCGTACTTAATGAAAAACAAAAATGGGCACTTAACTTTATACGGAAGGATGTGTTGGGTGAATATCTTAGGACAGGAGTACAATTCGCACTAAACATCGCTGTTTTCAAATTATTGAATATGAACGTAGTTTATCCAGTTTCCGATCCAAATAAATTGTCAGATAAGAAGGGTAATGTACTTCCAGACGCATTTTTGATGAAAAATGGTTCTTCAGTACAGGATCTTGCTAGTGACATCCACACAGAGTTGTCCAAAGGTATTGTATATGCTGTAGATGTAAGAAACGGGCTAAGATTACCTGGTGACTATCAAATAAAGGACAGGGATGTACTATCTATTGTTTCAACGATGATAAAAAAATAAATATATTCCAGTAAGTTGGAAAGGCCTGACAATAGTTTCCACATCCCTTCTATTTTACTAAGTTAGCCTAATGATCATAATAACTGGTCGTACGATAAGAACTAGTGAGAATTGATTAGAGCTACCAATTATGGTAAATTATTTCTTGTAATCATTAAGGATGTCTCTATATCTTACATCCCTATACGCGACGTATTTTACATATTCCCCATAAGTCATGTCTAGCTTGCAGAACCGACATTTCACAAAACTGAAATCATCTGAGAGTTCGGCAGGCTTTCTACAATCCGGACAGACGATCTTCATATATTAACTTAAACCTCGATTCTAACAAATAAGCGTTAAGGTAACTCAACAGGTGACTACATTGAAAGTGGAAAGGTGAATTCGCTAAATCGCCTTTACTTGCTTAACTATTGGCTGTCTTGCCTTTCGAAATACCCTAAATCCACATATGCACTTTATTTCAGGTAACTTGGAAAGTTCTTCATTAGTGACTGGAGTTCCACACCTCATGCACTCATAAATTACGTTTCCGACAGGATTTTCACTGGCCACAATCATCATTTATTGAATTGAGATTTATTTGTTTTCTCTCAGATTCAAGTTTACTCTATATGGAAGGGTCGACATATGGGAATTGCTAAAATTGGATAATTAATTCAGGGAATTGATAATCGCTTGTTCCATTTCTCTGATGCATGAGGAAAAATCCTTCGGATTGCTTTTCAGCAGTCCACCCGAGGCAAATTCGTGTCCACCGCCTTCAACTAGATGTGACGCAATCTTGCTACAGGAAATGCTTTCTGTATTCCTCCTGATGCTAACTTTTCCATGCTTATTAAATAGCATGACTAGGTCAACCATTGAGTTAGAGAATACCTCATTTGCGAAAAGGCTTGCTTGGACGTAGGGGAACGTAAATACAAAGGCTACTTCAAACGAATTTATTTTCCTTATAGTTAGGGTGTCCAGTGATTTTCTTTTATGAAGTTCGCCAACTTTAATGAATTTCATATAGTCCTTTTGCATTTCAGAGTCCCATAATATGCCCTTTGAAGCTTTCTGTACCAGAAACTCAAGTCGTTGTTTAGAACCAGCTTTATTTCTATAAAAGTGAATCAATTCTGAAACTCTAGAATCGTGATTCTTGACATCTATCATAAAGTCCGAACTATGTGCTATCAACTTTAACTGCTCAGCAATCTTGTCCTTCCGTATCAATTTTTCGTACATTATTTCAGTTGAACACTTTCTTCCAGACGAATCATGATATAGAGTACCGAGTTTTCTCAATGCGATTAGAGATTTTTTTTGCCATGGATGATGGTCTACCCAAAGAACAGACCACTGCCTTTGTTTCAAATAATGAATAGAATCTATGGCTAGGGCAGATACTTGTTCATCGTTTATACCAAGGTCTGAAATGATAACAAGGCCTTTTTTTGACTTTCTTGATTCATTTTTGATGTAATCAAACATCTTTGTAAAATTCTCCAGCCCGTAGTTGTAGAATGAAAGTTTAGCCCCCGGATACTTCATCAATGCAACCGAAGCAGAATACATGCCGTCAATGTCTGCTTCATGTGAGCATATTATCACACGCATTTAGTGGTTTAGGCTATCAGACTGAATATGTATCTAGTGCTGAATAGTTTGTGCCTGACAAAATGGTAAGAGTAATCTCGAGACTGGACCATGACCAACCGGATCACAAGTATAATTTTATATTTGATAGCCTTTGTCAAATATTACAATTCCTATCATGTACTATTCAATTGAAAAAAGGATTACAGCAAGAAGCGTATACCTAATAGTTTTTTACATATCTGCAATATTGATGACCGGTATTACATTTTACGCTCTTTATCTAAGCGTAGTTGAGTATGCTGCGACCGGAAAAATTGTGATTGGGGAGATCCTGGTAAAAACAGAGTTTCCATTCAAAGGCCTTTCAAAACTAGTTACCTACTTGATGATTGTTTCAGTAATTTCATGGTATTGTGTTACCAAATTGGGCGGTGAGAAGGTAAGGGAAGTTTCCCCCGCTCTTCGCTCACTACTTCAGCTAATAGTTTTGGCAATTGCTGTAGTTTCGCTCTATGAGTTTGTCTATAATTTTGTAGTATGGAGTTCATTGATAACGCTCAATGCGTTAGGTGGGAGCATAAATTTGGATAGTATTAGCATACCTTATCCGAATCCTGATACACCCTGGAATCTAGTCTTTGCAACAAAGATGTCGTTAGCTGCCTTCTTGATTTCTACTCATGGATTCTATATTATTTCAAAGAAGGGCAAGGAATAGGCGAAAAATATCTGATCAATAACCAACGGATCATCTTGTCAGTGATTAAATTTTTTTAGTCAAAGTTATATGCCCGTTTTTCACTCAGAAAATGTATCAAGATGACCTCTAGAGAAAATTCTAATGAACAAATTTCATCTGAGCAAAAAATCAGTGAGATGCTACAACAATCAAAGATCCTCGAAGCTTACATGAATGACATTTTAACAAAAGAAGCTACTGTAACCAGACTCATAACAGAGGCCCATCTAGCTTCGGAGGCAATACAAGAATTATCTTCTACTAATCAAGATGAATCTCTTGTCCCAATTGGGATTGGTGTATACCTTAAGGTCACAGTTCCTCAAGTATCAAATCTGCTTGTTAATGTAGGTTCAGGTGTTACTATTGAAAAGTCCAAGGAAAATGCGAAAAATTATGTAGAATCAAGAATCAAGGAATTTGAACTTGCATTGAAACAATTACAATCACAAAAAGAGCAGATTGCAATGCGCATGAATCAGCTCCAAAATGAGGTAAATGTTGAAATGCAAAAATCTCAAAAACCACCGAACTCATAAGAGGTAGGATTGCACTCCGTTTGTTTGAAAAATTAAGAAAAATATTCTCTGAAACTGCAAAGAATCTCGGTCAAAAATCAATTTCTAAAAAGGATGTAGACTCTATTATCGATGAACTGCAGATCAGTTTAATGGAAAATGACGTAGCCCATGAAATAGTAGATGAAATGACTTTAAAGATAAAAACGGAGATTACGGATTTAAAACTTGAAAGGAGCGAAAATTCTGATCAAGTTATCACGACAAAGTTATACTCGTTCCTACATGAGTTATTTTTATCGACTAACACCAAGACTGACATTATTCAATCTATTTTGGAGAAGAAAAAATCAAAAGCGGGTCCATATTCTATTGTCTTTCTAGGTATCAATGGCACAGGAAAAACTACCACAGTCGCAAAATTTTGTAAATTATTAAGAGATAGGGGTATTTCAGTTGTTCTGGCCGCCGCAGACACGCATAGAGCTGGTGCTATTGAGCAAATTACCCACCATGGTAACAATCTAAATGTTAAGGTAATTTCACAAAGATATGGTGCTGATCCGTCGGCAGTTGCAAGAGATGCATTGGAGCACGCAAAAAAGAATTACATTGAGGTCGTATTGATAGACACTGCTGGTAGAATGCAAACGTCAAAAAATCTAATGGAGGAAGTTAGTAAAATAATTAGAGTTATAAAACCAGATTTGAAAATATTTGTTGGTGATTCTTTGGCAGGAAACGATACTGTTAACCAGGCGCGAGAATTTTACGAGTATACAAAGTATGATGGGTCAATTTTGACAAAAAGCGATGCCGATTCAAAAGGCGGTGCTGCTATTTCAATTGCTTATCTGACGCATAAACCTATTTTGTATCTTGGAATTGGACAAGGTTATGGAGACTTGGAAGAATTTGATCACGACAGATTCCTTGATTCTATATTCAAAGATAAAGTCTATGATAAAACTGGTAAAATTCTGACACCAACGAGTGTAACATCCGTAGCCAATATCAGTAAGGATGAACCTCAGATTGCAATTCCAAAGGCGAATCCACAATCAGAAGTCGCCAAGCTTGAATCGCCATCTAAAAACATTGATAAAATATCGGAGACGGAGGAGATAGAGAAACTATCAGCAGTGACCCCGACATTGGAAGTAGCGCCAACCCCGATTGATGATAGCCAGAAGTTTGCCGATGGCAGATTGAATCATGTTACCGAAGAAAAAATGAACTCAAAAACGGTAATAAATGAACCAAAACCAAAAGGCGGACTGTTTTTCAGAAAAATCTTTAAGGATAATGATGATAAAAAAGATACTGATGATGGTAAAGATAGTATAGCTGAGAAAATTGAAACTAAAAAAGGAATAAACAAGAAAGAAAATAAGAGTAAAGGTAAATCTAAACCTGAGCCAGAAAATGAAGTTGAAAATGACGAAGTTGTTTATTTGACAGATGATGATATCAATGATCTCATTAAGTAAGAAATATCTCCGCAGTATCTCCGATTTAACTGACAATGAAATCCGAAGTATAATTGAATATGCGATTGAGTTTAAGAATAAAGATCGGACCAATAACAATCAATCTTTAGCCGGCAAGACGCTAGCACTAATGTTTGAAAAACCATCAACTAGAACGCGCTTGAGCTTTGAAACTGCAATGTTCCAACTGGGTGGTAATACTATCTATCTGAATTCCAATGATCTTCAGCTCTCTAGAGGCGAGTCTATTGAAGACACTGCGAAAACCATTTCCTTATATGCGGATTGTCTCGTTGCAAGAGTTTACTCTCATGACACAATACTTGATTTGGCACAAAATTGCACGATTCCTGTAATTAATGGCTTGTCCGATTTGTATCATCCATGTCAGATTCTTGCTGACCTTATGACTATCTTAGAGTACAAGAAAACCTTTGAAGGCTTAACGTTAGCTTGGGTTGGAGATGGTAATAATGTTTGCAATGACCTATTAATCGGATGTGCAAAAATGGGGATTAATATCAAAGCTGCAATTCCTCAAGGCTACGAGCCTCCACAAACAGTACTTGATCTAGTAACTAATGAAGCAAAATTAAAAAACTCTAGATTTGCTTTAGTGAGAGAACCGATTGATGCTGTACAGAATGCAGATGTTGTTGTAACAGATACGTTTGTTTCTATTGGTCACGAAAAAGATGACGAGAAGCGAAGATCTACTTTTGTTCCAAAGTATCAAGTAAATGGAAAACTGATGAGCTATTCAAAAGACGATGCAATCTTTATGCATTGTTTGCCCGCAAAACGAGGCCAAGAAGTTACGCCGGATGTTATTGATGGAAAAAAATCAGTCGTGTGGAATGAGGCCGAGAATAGACTCCATGTACAAAAATCTGTATTGATCGGATATCTCTCCTAATAACCTGATATTTAATTACAATTCAAAAAATACAAATAAATTTTCTTTAAAATAACTGTGGAATAAAAGGAAAATCAAACATTCAGAGTTTTGAAACCACACTAATTGGATCAAAATTTACTATCCAATTGCAAATCCTCAGCTTGCATCCAAACAAAGGCCGTGTGGTCACATCCCGCTGATTTGTCTTGTTCACAAAGGATGAAATTTTCATGTAATTTCACATCGAAAAATTTTCTTTCACTAATGTTCATCACGACAATAGTGTTCTTTTCAACCATAGCAATTTGTAGTCCTGGCCACATTTTACTAATCATTTTATTTCGGTTCAGATGTCTATCAATAATGTTCTCGATGTGCTCATGTATACCATAGAGTTTTTCCTCGGCTTCTTTCATTAGTTCTTCATAGAGTTCCGATCTGACACATATTGCTGACTTTTCCTCTTTATTATCCTGAGACATCCTATATGATCTTTTCAACACGTTTTATATTTTTATCAAATTATTAACATTATTTAGATTAAACTTTATAACAAACAAACTTAGTCGATGTCGGCTGATACTTCAATGTGGTATCGGTGTTTCACCCATGCATAAGTCAATTAGGAAGGTTGCTTGGACCATCATTCATTTGTTAGAATAAGATAATATCATAATACGCATTATTTGCATTAGTTACTAATCATACGCACAAAAAGATAATACGTAGTTTATCATAATGAGCGATACACTTTTTCCTGGTATTACGCACTCTCGTTATATTCTGTCTATGGTAATAATACCAAATCAACGATTACATCAGGAGCAATATCTTATTTAGGATTTCAATAGGAACTATTCCAGAACTATTCCTCAACTATTCCCTTAATTGTATTTGATATGTTCATTTTTACATGATCTATGGTTTCTTTCATTCTCTGAACTTTATTTGAATATTTTTGTAATTGCAACTTGCTTTTTCTTATAATTCTTGTCTGTTCCTTCGGATTAGGGGAACCTTCAGAACTTCTGATTCTTATGGACTTATTTGAGTCAATGTCTCTAATTGCTTTAATTACTTTAATTGGCTCAATGTTGGCCTTCACCTTTGACAATACATCTCTAATATCGCCACTTGATAACGACTTGAAAGGTATCTCATCATTGATGTTTATGGAAAGATTTACTAGTGCTCCAACTAACTGGTGTGCGGTCCTAAAAGGTACCTTATATTTCGTAACTAATACTTCGGCAATATCTAAGGACACCGCATAACTTTCCGTCGATGCCATTCTCATTGCATCTTTTTTTACTGTCAAATATTGAATGACATCGTTCATAATATCAAGTGCCGTGACTACTAATTCAATAGAATTCCAAAATGGAACCTTGGTGTCTTGCAAGTCTCTGCTATAGCCCGAAGGTAGTGATTTTAGTATTGTCATGATTGTTGTAAGGTTTCCAATTACAATTGCCGTTTTGGATCTCGTAATTTCAAGTGGATCAGGATTCCTTTTTTGTGGCATAGCGCTTGATGTCGATGCATGCTTGTCGCTAATCTCAATGAAACCAAACTCATGGGTGGACCAAATAATAAGGTCTTCTGATATTCTACTGAGCGTTATCATTATTGAGGCAATATTCGATGTAAACTCAATCATAAAATCCCTTGAAGATGTTGCATCTATGGAATTGGACATTATATTGTCAAACCCAAGCAGTTTTGCCGTCATGTTTCTGTCAATTGGTAAAAGCGATCCTCCAATAGGGCCTGCACCCAATGGAGATTGATTTATCCTTTCATAGAGTGAAAACAATCTATCGATTTCGCGTAATAGCCCCTCAGAATATGATAGAAGATAATGAGCAAAGTTTCCAATCTGTGCCTGCTGCAAATGTGTGTAAAGGGGCATTATTGAATCTAGATTATCTTCAGACTTGTTTATTAGTTGTTTTGTCAATCTATTCAGGTGAATAATCACGTTGATTATGTCATCCCTTGCCTTAATTCGAACATCTGTAATAATCTGATCATTGCGAGACCTACCTGTCTGAATTTTTCCCCCGGCGTTGATTCCGGTCTTTTTTATCAAATGAGTCTCAAGTGCTTCATGGATGTCTTCACAACCTTCCCTGGAAAGTTTATCCGGGTGATGCATAACATTATTCAATTCTCCTACCAAGCGGGAAACTTCATGTTTTTCTAATACATGAATCTTGTATAGCATTATAATGTGAACCTTGGTACATAAAATATCGTAATAGAGAATCTTATCATCTATTTCAATGGATGAAAGAAAATTTAATGTACGCTTATCTAGATCTTCCTTGTGGCGCGATCTATACATTGTTAAACCAAACTACTGCTAGACTTGATTATTAATATTTGTGAGACGGCCATTTTATTGCATTGTACTGGCAATAAATTTCAAGTGCAAAAATCAATAGTTAAATAGTATAAAAATAAATTCAATAGGCATATGGGTCAGGAAATTCAACAATTGCGCAAGTCAATATTTGATGAGCTCACAAAAATCGTAGATCCTGAAATTGGAGTTTCAATCATGGAACTAGAGTTAATTGATAAAGTGGACATTGAAGATGGTAAAGTAAAAATAGATTTACACTTGACAAGTCCGTTTTGTCCTGCCATATTTGGTTTCAAAATTGCTCAAGACATTAGGGACAATGTCTACAAGATACAGGGTGTAAGTGGATCACAAGTCAACGTGAGTAACCACTTTATGGCCGATGCAATAAACAAACAAGTCAACGAGAGCAAACTACCTTCAAAATAGTTGACTCCCAAAATTTGCCTTAAGTAGTGGGATTCAAAACTATACTGATTTGATCGCCAAGTCTTTGCTGTTAGAACAATAGTGTCTTATTCTATATCTTCCCGTTGTTATTATTATCGTCGTTTATTTCAATTTTTTTCGCCGGAATTTTGTCGTTCTTGGATATGCCAAGCATGTAGGATCTCAATAGTTGTATCCCCAAAGCAGGGTCTACTCCTTTAGGACATACTTTACTACACGAACCGGCAAAGTGACATCGCCAAATTCCATGTCTGTCATCAACAATATCCAATCTTTTTTTCGATTCATCCCTCGTGTCGGCAAAATATCTGTACTGTTGCGCCAAAGCCTGCGGTCCTGGAAAATTCAGATCAGTTCCGACAGTAGGGCATGCAGAATAACACAATCCGCACTTTATGCAGTAAGAAAACTGTAGATATTTGTCCACGTCTTCAGGGGATTGGTAAAATGAAAAAGTTCCTTTGCTATTATCAGCTTCAGTACTGTCATTGGTCTGAATGTACGGCTGCATGCTTTTGTGATGGTTAAAGAATCGGGAAAAATCAGTAACAAGATCTCTTATTATTGGAAAATTTGGTAAGGGTTCGCATTCAACAGTAGATGTTTCCAATTCAGAGATTTTTGTATAGCAAGCCAATTTAGGAACCCCATTTATTTTCATTCCGCAGGAACCACATGATGCCATCCTGCAAGAATATCTAATTGCAACGCTAGGGTCCATGTAGCTTTTTACATAAAGTAAGGCATCAAGAACGGTTGTCCATTTTTTATATGGAACTTCAAATGTATCATGATGGGATCCTGAGTCCTGCCCCCTATTTTCTCTATACACTTTTAATGTTATCCTTCGCTCATTTTTATTGTCAATAGTAGTGTTATTCAATATCTAAATTCACAATCCATTTGCCAATATTATTGTTCTAGTGCCATATGCTATCAGTCCTATCATTGCTGAAATTGTCACAACTGTAACCATGTTTTCCCAGGCTCTACTCTGTCTTAGCTCTAGTAATATTATTCTTATTCCGTTAAATCCATGTACCGAAATCAAAACAAGAATTGACTCTAAAATTAGAACATAGATAATATTCTTATAATTAGCAATAATGTAATCGTATTCAAGACTCTGTTCAAATGGAACTACTAGTCTCATCATTATGTGAAGTGCTACCACAAATATTGCAGCAATTCCTGTGATGTAATGAATTTTCATTATTTGACTTTCTTTCAATATTGTTCGGCTTGCCATTTTGATTGATTCATTACACTCCAAACAAGACATTAAATCCGTAAAACATTGCGGCTGCAGCCAGAATTAATGCTATCCATATGCCAGATTTTTGTCTGTAATTCAATGATGCCGGATTGTATGGATAATCGGGCCTACCAGGGGTTCCCAAACCAATACCTGCATGAGTAAAGATGAGTCGAATCCCATTTGCAGAATGAAATGTACTAGCTCCTATTACCATAATTAGAAACAAATGCCCCCATAGTGTTTGAGTTAATTCTAAGAAAGATTCCCAAGCATTCTGTCCGTTAACTATAGTACTTGTTTCATACACATGTCCAATAAAGTAAACTAAAAGAAAAACTCCTGTCAATCTCTGAAACCAGTAAGAAATTCGCTCCCACCCATATCGTGAAGGATTAAGCCATCCTCCTATTCCTTCCAAATTGTTGCGAGTCGGCCGTTCTATTTCTTTCATCAGTATTTTCTCTCCGCCGGGACATAACGTGTTAATGTTACAGGATGCCACGAAAATTGTGGTCCGCCTCCTTCTTTAAAATATGCCAGTGTATGTTTTAGAAAATGAACATCATCCCTATTGGGATAATCCGTCCTAGAATGGGCACCGCGTGATTCTCTCCTGTTCAAGGCTCCAGCTATTATTATTTCTCCCACTCTCAATAATGAATCTATCTCCATTACATTGATGAAATTTGTGTTATATTCTTTAGCACTATCATCAACATGCTTCCATGCCAGGTCCCGAAGCTCCCTTACTTTTTTCAATCCTTCAACGAGTTTGTTTTCATCCCTGAAAATGTAGGCTTTTATATCCATCATGTCTGTAAACTCCTTTCTAATATCGTATGGATTTACCTCACCTCTACCACGGAAAATGCCATCAAATATTCTCTTTTCTTCTGTTTGAACCTTGTTTTCTAGATTGGTTAGAGCTGAGCCTTTTTCTTTCCTCTTGTCTGCATGTTGGGCGGCCAATCTGCCTGTGATGCTTCCCCAGACCAGGCATTCCGATGTAGAGTTTGCTCCAAGCCTATTGGCTCCATGCAGGCTATTACAGGCTGCCTCTCCGGCGGTCCACAAACCATTCATTTCCGTTTGACCGTCGATGTTGGTGTGAACACCACCCATCATGTAATGGCAAACAGGTCTAATCTCTATGGGTTCACTTATTATATCGACACCGGAGAATTTGATACCAATCTCTCTGATTCCAGCTAACTTTTCTTTTATACGCTCTTCTCCAAGGTGGGTGAGATCTAACTTTAAGCAAGGTACCCCAGTTTCGTGTATGAATCCCCTGCCATTATCAATCTCCTTTATCATTGATCTAGAAACAACGTCACGGGGTGCGAGCTCTAATTTTTCTGGTGCATAGGATTTCATGAATCTCTCACCCAGATTGTTTATCAAATATCCACCCTCACCTCTGGCTCCCTCTGTTATTAGAATCCCTGAAGGTAGAATTCCAGTCGGATGAAATTGAACAAATTCCATGTCTTTTAGCGCCAGACCAGCTCTATATCCCATATCTAAACCATCAGGGGTAGAAGAGTACGCATAAGTTGAAAAGCTATAAAGTCGTCCAGCACCACCGGTGGCAATAATCCCAGAATTAGAATTAAAGACATTAAAGTTTCCACTTTTCATCTCTATTGCAGTAACGCCGGAGAAGTTATTGTTACCATCATCCAGTATAGATGTGCAAAACCATTCATTGTAAAAATGGATGTTTTCATACTTTAGACACGTGTCGTACAGTGTCTGCATTTCATAAAATCCAACCTTATCCTGCGCATATGTGGCCCTTGGGAATGAATAGCCCCCAAATTTTCTCTGGTCAATTCTACCATCATCTCTCCTAGACCAGGGCATTCCCCACTTATCCAGTTGGTAAATTTCATTTGGTATTTCATGTGCCAGTTTTTCCGCCACGTCCTGGTCGCACAGGAAATCACTACCTCTTATGGTATCGTAAATATGGGATTCTATGTTGTCTCCCTCATCAGAAAATAGGACGGCTGCCGTTCCACCTTCAGCAGATACAGAATGTGACCGCATAACCTGCACCTTTGAAATTACTCCGATGTCTAACTTGTGATTTGTCATGGCGGCAGATATAGCAGCACGTAACCCTGCCAGACCCGTACCTATGATAAGTATATCATGAGAAATGTGATCTGTCAAATAACTATTGCAACCTCATCCATCCATCCATCTCTCCATCTACTAACCTTTATGACGTCTATATGCAGCAGTAAATATATTATTCTTTTTTGCA
>JAICQW010000249.1 GCA_025937665.1 Nitrososphaeraceae archaeon
ATTTACCTAATTGAATAACAGTAGCTCCATCCTTATTGATTTCTATAAATCCATTTTTTGATCGAGAATGTTCTAGAATTTCTTTAGTGATATCATAAATCACTCCTGCTGATAGTTTATTTTCTTCTAGACGAACTAGCTTCAGGTTACCTGGCACTCCCTTTTTTGCAAATGGGTAAGTGTCTTCCTTTAAGTGAATACTCATAGTGTCATTATCAAAATATTTTTCAAATCGTAGTTCTACATCTTCTTTAAAAGATCTAATATGTATTGATTTGATGCCATGAGCCTCGGCTACCAAATGTTGAATATAGTCACATGTAATCAAAGTTGCATCATTTTCCAGAGCAATGTCTTTAATTATGGAATCAATTCTTCCATGTTTGGCTAGTTTAATTTCTTCAATTGTAGGTCTGGTTCCGCTAAATTCGAGGATTATTTTTTTAGTCCCGCAAAGGTCCCGTATTTTTTTTATTTCAAGTAACCCCTCTATACCATGAGACTTATTCGTCGACGCCTGTGCTTGAAGCTCATCCAAAACTGCTATTGGGATGATAATTTTGGAATCTGATTGAATTTTTTCATGTATGATTTCCGGTATCTTCCCTTCAATTATAACACTGGTATCTAAAACGAATTTGTCAGTCATTTGATTAGACTAGAACTTATGGATTAATTTGCTTTTTTATAAACTCGGAATAAAGGGAATTGGTTGCTATGCTTTGTTGTTGTTTAGGATTCATCAACATAAAATATCGTTTGATTATTTCCGCCATCCGGTTTTGAGAACAAAGTCAATATCATGTTGCTAATTTTATCTTGGTCGGGCTCACGGCCTTCTATATTTCCTGCAAGCAGCAAATACTGTCTTATTTCAGATCTGATGACGTCACGTAATTCTTGATTGACAGTTGCATTGAAGGGTCTCAGAGCGCCCCTAAAGATTTCTGACCTCGCACGAACTACACCAGATATTTTATCTCCAATAGGAGAATCAGGCCCTACAATAATGATCGATCCCTTTGATCCCTTGAATAAGGATGGTTCGCTAACTGCACCTTGAGGAGCCATGTGAGTTGCAGATTCTCTGGTAATTAATGCCGGTACAAGCAAATAATCTTCTACTAATCGATCCCATTGTTTTCTGTCAAGGGACTTTAATTCTAAATTATAGTCGTGCTCGCCAGTTAACAAAACCACGCCATCTACTGCAGAAAATTTTTCTGAAATTACATCAAACATTCGCTTTACAGATTCTTCATTTGACAGATTTACGGAGTGGCCATGGAACTCTTTAAAATAACTCAAGTCTTTACCGTCCTTTGTGAGAATTACCAGTTGCTTGATATTTTTTACAAGAGAATTTGCTATGGCCTTTGCTCGATCGAGATCTTTTTCTGCGGACGAATTAACTACAAGCACAATCACTTTATTTGAAATATCTACGGCATTTTGGCGAATAGATGTTCCTATTATTGGTCGCGTAGGATAGAATACTCTGTCATTTGGGATCACCCTACCATTCAATAGCTTGCTCATTTTTTCAGATGATAAATTGAGAACCATCTCTGCAACTTGATCCTGTGAAAGAAATTCCTTGTCAACAATCATTTTCTTTGTATTTGATTGAATCTTTTCAGCGATTTCCTGAGTCTTTGACAATATCCCCTTGAGCGTTGAGGCCAGCATTTCTTTATCACCCTGATTTTTTATTCTGCCGCCAAATACATCCTGAAGCACCGATTCCATTTCTCTGTCAATGAGAGATTGGTCCTCTCCCAAGACATTCAAGAGTCGTTGCAATGTTTTTTCTATTTCAACAGATGACAATCCAGGAAAGCCTCCAATACGAAGGAATTCTGCAGCTGCCTTTGGGTATACCGTTTTGTAGATGCGGTCGGAATGAACCGGTCCGGGATTGGTCGCTACGGACTGAATTCCATTAGGAACTAACTCCCATGCAAATGCTTCAGCTAACCTATTTTTTGCCCCTTGTGCGCTCGTATAAGGGGTTCTAAATCTATAAGGTCTCTGTTCGTATTTGTTCTCCTCTGTAAAAAAAGTGGAAATGGTAATAACTTTGGAATCTTTTTTCATATTTTCAATGCACTTTAGTGTTGTCCAAAACATGCCAGTTAGATGAATCATTACACATTCCTTGAATTCATCAAATTTAGAATTAGTAAACAGCTTTACAGGTCCAGACACTCCTGCATTGTTCACTAAAATATCCACAGGCCCAATATCCTTAGATATAGTACTGAACATATTTGTTATTGCAATTTCATCAGAAACATCAACCCCTGGAAATATACGAATTTTTCCTTTGCTTCCTGAACTAGCCACAATCTTTTCTAATTCAGAACTTGTATGTTCTAGAGGTTCCTTTCTCCTTCCAAGCAAAATTATGCTTGCGCCGTTTTCAGCAAATTTCTTTGCAATGGCTTGACCTATCCCAGTTCCGCTACCTGTGACTACTACGACTTTATCAGCAAATTTAGGATCATCCAAATTAGAGTTCTTCCCCTTTGCTCATGAATTGAAG
>JAICQW010000063.1 GCA_025937665.1 Nitrososphaeraceae archaeon
GCGTTTATGAGAGATTTGCTTGTTGAGATACCTGCGCCAAAGTCATTAATCAGCCCCTTAATTGAGGAGGAGGCTACGTATGGATCTATATTTTGAGCTGCAAAAATTCTTACAGATTCCTGAATTCCAGAACTCACTGCCTGTCTCAATAATTCATTGCGTTCCTCCCGAGTAGTAAAATTTGAATACTCAATACTTTGTGTTATTTTATCAAGTGTAGAATTTTGATAGTTCCAAAATGACGGGTTGGCCCATCCGGGCATTTTACCAAAATAAGGAGAGTACATTTGTGCCGCAACAACAGGGTTGTATCTAACAAAGGCTGATGTTCCGCCGAAAGCTTCAGTATAAATTTGCCATGATAATTCTTGCGGATCAGTGCCATAGACGATAAGGTTTGCCTTGTTCAAGTCCCCATAGTTTCTTTGCACAGAAAATCCAATACTGTCAAGTTGATTTGCAAGTATTTCACCCATTAACTTTCTAGGCAAATCATCACTCCTTATCATGAACTTGATTAAGATTGGGGTTCCTTTGTATGTCCATTTTCCTTCTGACTTTATTGCGCCATTTGCGGTCAGCACTTTATCGATTGTTTCCTTTGCAAGATTTGGATTATATTTGAAATTGTAAGATTCCAGAATTGGGATAAGAGCTTCATATTCAGGCGAGGAAATTCCAAATGGATCTATTTGGATACTTCCATATCCAGTCAGAATTTCATCTACTACAAATTCTCGGTTAATCAGATAATTCATAGCAAAGCGAATTTCCTTAAATTGGAATGGATTTAGAACATTTGAACCGTTTGAAGGGGCAGGATTCAATAAGAAACCAAATGATCCTGCATTTTTTTCATAGATTTTCAGAGAGGTATCATTTGAAATGGACGATACTTTCTCAAGAGGTATCCTAAAGTAGTATGTATCAAGATTCCCATTTTTAATTTCCTGCAAAGCCGTATTTCCGTCGAGATATTGAATAAATCTTATATTGTCCGTATATGCACCTTTTTCATTTGATTCAACTGCATTAGCAGCAGTAAAGGAGAGAACAATCACAATTAATAATAAGAGTAAAACAATGTGTACTTTGGATATTTCTGTCAATTGTTAAGTGGTAAAGGTAAGTGGTTTATGAATTTTCTTGATCAGATTATGTTTTTTAAAACAAGATAATATACCCCTTTGCTAACTAGCTTTGTGGCCTCGGCAGACCTTATATTCAAAACTCAACTATCATCGTTGCTTGACAAGTCAATAATATCTGAAAATGTCTACAAGCATTTTATGAAAAGGGGTTTGAAGGTTATATCGCCTTCAAACGATTATGGGCTTTATGAATTAGGTAAAATTTTACCAGAGATAGTTATCGGTGCTTCGAATGAGTATATCAGCAACATGAATGTGCCATACCAGGCAACTAGCTATATTGCTGCAAGAACAGGGAAGAGTGGTAAGCCGACTTATATTTACAAGATTAACGATAGACCGGGAGGTGGCGTTATTTCATTAACCGGCGGCGTCAGAAAATTAGGAGATAACCTCTTTGCATCGACTCATAGAATTCTGTTGGGTAGAAAGGCCATGATGATTAGCGCTGACAATCTTGTGATCAACAAAGAACAAATTTGGAATTGGCAGTTTTTTGGAAACGCTATAAGTGAATCTCATCCTTATCTCTATGAGGATCTGGTCAAATTAAGCCATAAAATCGATAAAGGATCAGAGTTCCGCCAAATTGTAGTTGCCAGATCTGACAAAACATTTCGCAGACTCAATATTGCAGGTCTATGTAGGAGAAATCAAATAAAGATTCTTAATCCCAAACATGGAATCAAAATTACATTCTTGACAGACGACTCAGGACATGAATACGCTTCAAAATTTCTTCCCGAATCAGATCTAATTGAATATATTACTACAGGGAGTAACTTTGATATGTATTTAGCCATGATCAAGATCAGAAAGTTACATGGTATTGACATGATTCTAAATGACGGTGGCCGTATCATGTCGAATTCTGTTAGGGATATGGGGTTACTAGGAGAAGAGAGGATTACACTAGAACCTTATCCAGGGGATCAATTCATACCTCACCGTTCTGGATCTGATCCACAAAATGTACTTGGTGTAAAAGGAGCAGGAATTGACGGAGGAGAAATTGAATATGGAATAAAGATCCATTCTACAAGAATAAAAGATGAGATGGCCAACATATATCTATACCCGCTGCAAGAAAACTCAAGATAATTTAAGATACATCAATAATGGTAGATTTAGACTTTGATTAGCCATCATTGTTTCTATTAGGATATTATAGATTTTTCTTACTCTTGTTGGCAACCCTTTTCTTTAGGGCGTGATTCATCTCATCAAATAGCTTTGCCAAATCCCAGCCTACATTGGTGTAGGAAATGTTACCATGAGTAGATCTTATGTGTACATCAATTTCGTATCTCTTCCTAGAACCTGAAACTTTCCTTAATTTAATATGGCAACGCGCTTGTTCTATATCAGGGTGAATTTTTCGCATAAATTTGGTGATATTGGCAAATTTAGATTTTGCAAGCTCCGCATCAAATGGTTCATCAGGCAGACCTACAATAAACATTGGAATATCTTCCTTTAACGGTTCTCCCAACATTGCAACAATGTCTCTGTAAGTGATAATTCCCTGAATCTCATCCCATACATTAATTATGCAGTAACTAGTCCCTGCGTTTATCATTTTATCACACACCTTCTTGAGAGTATCGTCTACACTGGCAGTTACTACATCATCATTAGCGACACCGGAAACTTCAATGGAAAGTCTATCCTCGGCGTCGTCTATTCCTATTGATTTCTTACCTATTCGCTCTGATGGTGACATTAGCTTCATGATGTCGGATGATGTTATGATACCAACTAGGCGACTGTTATTAACTACAGGCAGATGATCAATTCTTCTCCTTTTCATTATCGATTTAGCAGCAGATACAGTCTTATGAGAATCGATAACAATGGGATCTCCTGTCATAATGCTAGATGCGTTTACTCCCACTTTCATTTCTGAAAGTTGTTTATTTATCAAATCAACAATCCGCTCGGCTGAAACTTGACCCTGGACACTTCCATTTTGAACTATAGGAAGGGTTCTCAATCTATAGTGGCTCATAATCCTTGCTGCCTCTCCAACTACACTCTCTTTTCTCAATTCTGGTATTGTTTTTCCTACAAAGGAAGGTCTTGTTGTCTTGATGTCCTTTGCACCTATAATATCTCTAATACTTAAAACAGCTATTCTGTCAGATAACTTAACGAAGACGTCATAAGAATCGGTTTCAATCAAGGTACTGATAATTTTTGACAGAGATTCATCCGAAGATACGATTACCGCGGGTTCAATAAGCTCTCCGACGGGGATACTACGAACTGGGCCGAGATTATCATGAATTCTGTTAATAGTCAATCTCAAGGATCATGGTTTCTTCTACATTAAAGGTTTTATGCAGTTTTGAAGCGGATGTGATGTAAAACGCTATATCTCAACAAATCACAATACTATCATATTGGATATTGGATTTAATCAAATTATTCCAGATTTTATTAAAAATTTCAAAATGATATTAAACTAAATTAACTGTTAAAAAATAATTTGCAAATTAGCTAACTAGTTTCATTTATTATCCAAACCTTTTCATCATTTTTTTGTCAAATTTATTTTCTGTTGATTTAATGATCCTTATCTGCAAAGTTTTTTAGAAAGGAATATTGGTACATGATTGTAAGATTATTATGCCAAGATCCAAAGCACAGGTTTCTAGCAAAGGCACGAAGGACGGCCATACAGGAAATGATGAATCCCTACCAAAATGGGCCGAAGACGAAATAAAGTCAGTGAAATTTGGGGATCCAGAAATAATTACAAGATCAGGATACATACTTTCTGTCTATGAAGACGCGTGGAAAATTGATTTACAAATATACGAAGCTCTTTCTGACGGACGGACTATAATCGAAGGTCTAGATGTACCTAAAAATTTGAAAATTTCTGACTTTCTAAAGGGATTCATTTATGAATTCAAGATAAGGATGTTTAAGGGTGAACTAAGTTCCAAGTTAGCCGAATTATTAAAATCAAAGTACAATCTGGATATGAATGCGATCTACAAATTTGAATTGGAAGATCTTCAGCTTATGGATGTTGAATCAGATATACATGCATCGACCAATACTGCTGAAGATGAGGATGAATAAATCATCAGTATCAGTTATTCAATAGTCTTCTAAAAGAAGCTCCAACAACTGAATTTACTAAATATGGTATCGTATTCTTTAACCACACCCCACCTCTCATGTAAAATGGCACAACAATTTCCAATCTATTTGACGTCGAGGCTCTTATGATTGCTTTTGAAACAGCATGTGGATCTAAGTAAAATCGTTCCTTATTTTTGAACTTATTGCCAAAAGATGGATGTTGGAAAAAATTTGTCCTTACTCCTATAGGGCTTACCACAGTAATTCTGACTCCAGTGCCGTGTAATTCGTGTTTAAGCGATTCAGAAAATCCCAGTATTGCAAATTTTGATCCACAGTATGCAGCCAATCCAGGGATTCCAAAGCTTGCTGCGAGTGATGCGACATTTATGATGTGTCCACTACCTTTTCTTAACATAGAGTCTAAAAATACCTTAGTACAATAAACCATTCCAAGGTAATTTGTTTTGGTTACTTGTTCTATTTCCTCTATTGATTGGTCTGTTACTTTTCCCAATATTCCAACTCCTGCATTATTTACCAATATGTCAACATGATCGTAAACTGAGAGTACATCATTTGCCATCTTTGTTACTTCAGACTTGTTAGACACATCACATGAAATGAGCATGGATTCACATTCACCAACAATTTCTGATGAAACTTGAGACATACGTTCCTTGTTTCTAGAAACAAGAATAATTGCTTTGACCTGTTGTTTTGCAAAATCTAAAACTGTTGATCTGCCTATGCCCGAAGATGCCCCAGTTACCACAACTGTTTTCCCTTTCAATTTATTCATTACAAAATCCTCTATGTCATAGTAGAGCATTCCTTCTCTATTATTCTAGCTGTTATCAAAGTTCTTAGATTTGATCTGATTTGCAATAGAATCCTTACCAATTGTAATTCTCATGAGAGCAATCCACATTACAACGAGGGGAACATGATAAGTAGCAATCCTCCAAGCAATAATTACTGACAATTGAGAGGAATTAAGTACATCCGTCAGATCCGGAATAGTACTAATATTTGTGATATACGCCCAGACTCCCAATTCTGCCAAGCCGGATCCTCCTATCGTGATAGGTAGCGTGGATAAGGCAGTAGATGCTGAAGTGGCCATAAATGATTGGAAAAATCCAACATGGTGACCGACAGAATCAGCAAGAACTAAAAATGAAATACCTTGAAAAGCAAATGCTATAAAAGTTATTGCCATTCCCACAGAAAGGACCTTTACTGAGTTAAAGGAAGTAAAATTTTCTCTGCTCATCTTGCAAAGATCTGCTAATGCAATATTTGTTGAATTTATGAGACGATTTGATCTTTCCTCTGGCAAGAATTTATTTATCAATCTGAGAGCAAATTTTGGCAGCTGCATGTTCCTGTTTGCAGACAGGATAACAACAAGAAACCAAAAGCAAAAAGTGGGGATGGCAACTACGATGACCAAAATACCAATAAAAGAACCACCACCGATGATGGCCACGCCACCCGCTATAAATGCCAAAATACTGCCTGCAAAGACGTCAGCTATTATTTCTGCAGTAGCAACCCAAGCCGCTTTGCCCGCTGGAACTCCGTTCTTGATTAGCCAAGCAATCCTCACTATTTCACCGCCTATAAATGAGGGAGTGGTTTGTGTAACAAATTCTCCGGCAATTCGCGCATTCATAGTTTTGAGAGTCGTGCTATAATCAGGTCCGATGAAGTGGTTAATAAAATACCTAAACCGATAGGCTTGTAACAAGATTCTAACCATAACAGCCGAAACTGAAAGAAGGAATGGTATTGGCCCGACTGAGAAAACATCAGCTGGAGAAACTGGTGTAAATGTAAATAGTAATAAGAATGGAATAAGGCTCACGGCAACTGCAATTAATCTCCATTTCAAGCCTAATCAATGCAAAATAATAGAAGGTCATATAATAATCAATAGAATTAATATATTCACTCTCTGTTTGAAGTTTGTTTGGAAACTATTTTCATAACTGGGACAGCAGGGTCTGGAAAATCGCATCTGACATCCAAAATTGTTCAGTGGTATAAAGATAATAGCTTTTATCCAGTCTCATTGAATCTAGATCCAGGGGTTATCTCATTACCTTATGAACCTGATGTTGATGTGAGAAATTATATCGACGTAGACAATATAATGTCTGAGCATGGTTTGGGACCAAATGGCGCGCTCATTATGGCTGCAGATATGATAGCTACAAAATTAGACGAAATACAAGAGGAAGTTTATAATCTGAATCCAGATTTTGTGATAGTAGATACCCCTGGTCAAATAGAACTTTTCATTTTTAGAGCAAGTGGACCCTATTTTGTTTCAAATTTTCAATCCGATAATAAAATAAACATATTTACCTTCGACGGGATTCTCGCGTCAACTTCACCAATCAATTTCGTTTCTATTGCGCTATTAGCAACATCTGTAAGACTTCGATTGAATATTTCACAGATAGATGTGATGACAAAAAGAGATTTGGTAATTGATAAGCTACAAGACATAATTAGATGGTCCTCTAGATCCTCTCTGGAAGATTCACTCCATAAGGAAAAGAATGTTGAGCATTCAATCTTGAGTAAGGATCTTTTACAGGCTCTTTACAAGAATAAACTAATGCAAAACCCAATTCTTATTTCAAGTTTAACAATGAGTGGAATGGTAAATCTTACTGCGGCTCTTTCAAGGGTACTAAACTTTGGTGAAGAAAAAGGAGATTAGAATCAGGAATGAAAGAAACTTTGGATTTTTGTAAAGCAAAGGCACCATCATCAACGGCCAACTTAGGCCCGGGGTTTGATGTCTTCGGATTAGGACTCGATCTTTTCTATGATACTGTATCAATCAGCAAATTAACAACAAAGAATGGAAAAATAAGAATCACACTAGAAAATATTTATAGTAAAATACCTTCTCTGGCCGAGGAAAATACGGCAAGTTTATCAGTATTGAAAATAGCTGAAAAATACAAAATCAAAAATGACCTTGACATAAAAATTGTCAAAGGTGTTCCGATAGGACTGGGATTGGGAAGTAGTGCCGCTTCCAGTGCAGCTGCCGTTACTGCATTCAACGAACTTTTTCGATGTAAATTGACTGATAATGAATTATTGGATTTTGCTGCTGAAGGCGAAGTCGGCAGCGCTGGTGTAAAACATTACGACAATGTTGTTGCTTCATTGTTCGGAGGATTCGTAATAGTAAGAACATTTCCCACAATTCAGTTTAGTCAAATAAATACCCCAAAAGATTTGATACTCGTAGTTTGTGTTCCTAAAATGGTAACTCCGGATAAAAAAACAAAACTAGCGAGAAGTGTTATACCAAAAACAATAGCGTTTGAAGATCATACAAGAAATCTGTCCAATGCATGTATGATGGTAAGCGGCTTTCAATATGGAGATACAAAGCTTCTAGCAAGTGGTATCAATGATACTATAGTGGAACCTGCCAGAAAGAGCCTTATTCCAGGTTACGATAAAATAAAATCAGATGCATTACACTCTGGCGCACTGGCAGTGACAATAAGCGGTGCAGGACCGTCAATGATTGCCTTCACGAACTCGTCCAAAGATGCCCGAAAGATTGGCAAGTCGATGGAGACAGCATTTGCTTATTCTAAAATAGAGAGTAAGGCTTATGTCTGTGGTGTAAGTGGAGGAGCTAAAGTCATTTCGAAATATTGATTTTAAATAATTGGAAAATAAGTGATGTCATTTTTTGCTCTTGTTGAGGAAGTCGGACATCATCTTTTTTCTGTCTTCGTGTGCAAAGCACAAGGACCATCCGTAGATTTCCAGCCTGAGCCCTGTTTCGAGATCTGCGTCCATACCTCTGTTTACTAACATTTTGCTCACCTTTACAGCGTTGAAACTATTCTTTGCAATCTGTTTGCCCATTGCAATACACTCATTCATCAGCTTATTGTTAAGTAACTTTGCTATCTGATTGTTCCTTTCCTTTTGCTTCTCCTTATCGTCAGCGGCAACTTCAGGTGGTAAACTATCATCTGGAGTCAAGCTAATCACATTATTTACCAAACCCAATTGAAATGCTTCTTCTGCAGGTATCATCTTTCCAGTAAAAACTAATTCCTTAGCTTTTGCAGGTCCAACCAATCTCATCAACCTTTGTGTTCCTCCCCATCCAGGAGGAATTCCTATTGTTACTTCAGGTTGGCCCAGTTTTGCGTTACTGGAGGCTATTCTAATATCGCAAACCATAGCCAATTCGCATCCTCCTCCCAGTGCATATCCGTTAATTGCTCCTAGCACTGGCTTTTCGATACGCTCAATTTTATTCAAGACAGATTGTGCTGAGGAAGCATACTTTTCCGCAGTTATTGGATCTATATCGACCATGTATGAAATATCTGCGCCGGCGCAAAATGATTTTTCGCCAGCTCCTGTTATTATGATAACCTTGATACTTTCATCCGCACCTACGTTGTCAATTGTTTGTGAAAGCTCTGATATGACATCAATATTCATCGCGTTGAGAGCTTCGGGTCTGTTGATTCGAAGTATAGCAATTTCTCCTTGAGATTCAAGTTGAATATATTTCATATTAGACATTGAGAAAAGTGGAAACTGCATTCAATTAAATCTTGTTCTGAAAAAGTCCGAAAATTCAAAAGTTACAAGATATCAAATTATACTGAAACTAAAATAAAGAGAAATGGACTGCGAGAAAATATCAGGCGCCGGCCATTCCGTTTCTCAGTTCAACGGCCTTGTGATCGTCATTGTCATTGGCCATTGATTCGGCGGCTGCCTTGTGCATCTCAGACATTGCACATCCCATTTGTGCTTCAGGTTTACCTTTTCTCATGATACCTCGGTACAAACCAGCTTCAAGGGTTTGTCCATGAGCTTTTTCCCATTCTTCAACAGGGATGCTGTATTTCTTTTGGATTCTATCTCTGTACCATTCTGGAATTACATTAAATGCACAAAATGGAACAATTCTCAAGTCGGGTGTTAGATAGTGAATATCACATCTCTGGAGTCTCTCTAGATCTTCGTTATATTTGTCTTGGAAGTGCATCATTCCTAAGAATAGAGAACGAACATGCCATGAACCTACTGAGTCAAA
>JAICQW010000257.1 GCA_025937665.1 Nitrososphaeraceae archaeon
CAGGTAAAGCAAGCATAACAACACCTGCAGGAACTTTTGATACCACCACGATTCTGTATCACAAAGGAGTTGATAATACCATTTGGATTAAGGACGGATTTCCTTATCCCATAAAGGCACAGACATTTGCAGATACTACGACAGGCAATCCTCCAACCCAGTATGCTTTTGAATTGCTAGCAACAGGTCAGGGACAGCCAGCGCAGCCTGAAGGCCAGGAACAAATCCCAGTGCCGCCCTTAGAGCAGAGAACAGAACGCGGAACATATATCATCAGCCTTACATGGGAACCTGTTAAGATAACACCTGGTAACAATACCAAATTTGGAATGATATTTTACGATGACAAGAAAAACCTAGTGACAGGAGTTGGATATAATTTTGCCGTAGTTGATGCAACCGGCCAATTATTCTTTGCAAAGGATAATCAACTAGCACCCGATGGAACAGCAATACAAAACGTAGCCTTCCAGAAGCCAGGACCAATGACTGTAAAGGTTCTCATAACAACAGCTGGTTCAGGTGCCGTAAGCAACTTTGTAGAATCAGGTCAGTTTGGCATAGTTGTCCAGTAATGCCTTTTTTTATTGGATATACTCTTTTTTTAAGGTCTGATTCATAGTAACTACAATGACTCCAAAAAGGATAATATTATTAGCCTCGGGAATATTTGCTGCAATTGGAATTTTGGTAAGTGTAGCAATAATTGCTATTAACGGTGGATTTTCAGGTGAAGGGCCTTCCATATTCAACCCACCAACTTCAAAAGACCTGTGGACATTGGGTAGTAACATAGATAACGGAATGAATCTAACATATTCCCTGACAAGTAATGGAGCTAAATCCAATCTCCAGGATTCCACAGTCTCAATGGCATTCCGTGATATACAAGACAAATGGAATGTAAATTTCAAGATAGAAAATGGTAGTGACTCCGCACCAAAAGAGATTAACGCCAACTTTTCAAAGAAGCAGTTGCTCAGAACAGATTCGATTCCTCAAGAAGATGATTTGTATGTTCAACCAATCGAAAGGTCGATAATGGCTGTTCGTGACCTTGCAAAGGAACCAAGATACCTCGTAGTTGGTGCAGTATGGGACAAGATATTTACTGGTTCTTCAACAAAAGACGTGAAAATAGAAAGCACAGAATCTGTTTCTACTCCCGCTGGTCCATTTGATGTCTATTTACTTGAATACAAGGTTCGGAATTCGATAAGTAAGATGTACCTAAATAAGGACTTGCCATTCCCAGTGATGGCTCAGGTATATGATGATAATGACAAGATTTTGTATAAATATGAACTACAGAACATATTAAGGTGAATTAGTTAGATGACGTTTTATTGTAAATACTCTGATTTCTTATACAAAAGTGCACTTAATAAAAGGATGATCAATACCAAATGATAGAAACACTGAAAACTGCATGTCTTGAGGTTAGAAAGTGCGTAAAGGACTTAGTTGGCACACCTGAAGGTAACACAAAAATGGGTCCAGGAGCTGGTGGAGATATTTCAAGAAAGATAGACCTGGTAGCAGAAAAAAAAGTAATAGACATAATAAATCAAAGTGGGATAAATCCAACTATAATAGGTGAAGAGTGTGGAACTATCAAAGGTAACGATACTGGATATATCATCATGGATGCTATTGATGGAACCACTAATATTACTAGGGCAATACCATTTAATTGTTGTTCACTGGCTTATGCTACTAACTCTACTTTGAGTTCAGTTGTTGACGCAGCTGTAATAGATATTGCAAGAGGTGATCTTTATTATGCATCAAAAGGCAAAGGTGCATTTCTAAATGGTAACAAGATAACTGTCAGAAAACAAGAGAACTTAAAAGAAGAAGAAATCATTGCAGGTATCAATATTTCTGGAGTTTCCCAGGACTTATTGCATTCTATAGGCCCGATAATAACAAAACTAAATCACATCAGGATTTTTGGAGCAAATGCCCTTGAATTATGTTTTCTTGCAAGAGGTTTCCTAGATATATTTATGGACTTTAGAGATAAGATTAGACCTACAGATATGGCTGCAGCTATTCTCATAGCTAGAGAGGCCGGTGGCCTTGTATTAGATAAAACAGGAAATACACTTGATTCAAAAATATCATTTGGTAATAGATTCTCGTTTATTGCCCTATCTGACATGAAAATATTTGATTTACTTGGCCTCCAATCCAATTCTAATTAACTTGAAAAAATAAAAAGGCGCCCGGGCCGGGATTCGAACCCGGGTCGAAGGAGTGACAGTCCCCCATACTAGACCGGACTATATGCTTCAATTAGCCTTAGCCATTGAAACTCTATACTACCCGGGCGCATTGAAAAATTTCCTACTCTACAATTAATATGTTTTCTTGATGAGCCCACTACTTAGTCATCAACTTGGCAAATGACTCCTTGATCTGGCTAAACAATAAATATACTACGATATACGCTATTCA
>JAICQW010000261.1 GCA_025937665.1 Nitrososphaeraceae archaeon
GCAATTGTGGGATACCACCTTTTCAGGGATGTTGATCCTCAACACTGGTCTTCATTTCCGACTTCATTAATAACGTTATTTCAAATCATAACACTCGAGGGATGGGTGAATGTTATGCAACCAGTTTTGGCTAATTTGGGACCAATATATTGGATATACTTTGCTAGTTTTATTGTAATTGGAACTTTTATTATCATTAATCTGTTTATTTCGGTAATCGTCAGAAAATCCGAAGAGGCGTATAAACACGTACAGAGGGAATCGGGAATTCCGTTAACTCAACAAGAAGTTATGCATGAAATTAGAGAGATTCGGAGAATCCTAGAGGAGCTAGAGAAAAGAATCGACAAAAGTGGTTAAACAAAAAAATTAGCCGGCAGCGCTTGAGAAAATTGGCTTGTAAAAATAACAACCTTTTAAATGTAACAGCTAGGCTTGATCTTTAGCATAGGTAAAATATTGGCCTATCATAGGTCTGTGTACCCGAGACGTGGACTTGCTGTAACAAACAAGACAAGTATTGATTTAGAATTGAACTATTTCTTGTGGATATAACATACTTAATTAATCAAAGGTCAAGGATTCCCTAAACATATTGTTTATACTCTTTTGCTCATCTTTGGTTAGATTAGCATCAGCCATGCTTGTTGTTGTTGTTGCCTTTACCCTTGCTTTTTCTTTTTTTTCTATTGCTGCGGGCAATGGCGACCTAATTTTACTCCCGTTCAAAAAGGAGTAACAGGCATTTAACCAATTCCTGTAGGCGACTTCAGTCAATTCGATAGATTCTTTGAACAGTTCATTAATACGTTGCGCATTTTCCGACAGCTCGATGTAGATTTGAGCCATCCTCTGTGATCTCGTAACAAATTCCTCATTAATCTGCGCCATCTTCTTTGCATAAATAATGTATTCGTTATACATTTCGTTCCATCTAGTAGGAAAATATTGTTGCTGCCAAAAAGACAAAATTGAGGCGAATGGTGAGGAATTGATATTTTTATTTTTTTTATCAGCTAGGACTTCATTCTTCTTCTCATCCGGATCAGTACTATTATTCTTGCTCCTGTTACGTCTTCCCCTTTTAGTCTTAATTTTCACGACTTTTCGCCTGACATTACTTGTACTTCCTGCTCCTTATACGCTTATCCTACTCTTTTCATTTTGAGACCACATTTAGGACACGCTATTCTTTGTGCTCTTTTCCTGGGTCGTGTTGCTTTATCAGAAAATAACAGCGAAACCAACCACTGGCTAGTCGTGCAAGATTCTCAAGGCCTTCTCGGTCCTCAAAAAGGTGAGTAGCCCCTGGAACAACCACGACTTTCTTCTTCTGGACATTTAATAGTTGTTTCAGAGTATTGTTATTCACATCAAGCACTTCCTTATGGTCATTTCCGCCTACAATCAACAAAGTGGGGGCTCGAACTTTTGTCAGTAGATTGGTGGAAACCAAATCTGGCCTTCCGCTGCGGCATACAACGGCACCTATTAGGTTGACTCTTTGGGCAGCCGCTATCAAACCTGCTGCGGCGCCTGTACTTGCTCCAAAATAACCTATGATGACATCATGGGTTTCAAATTGTTTCGTTGTTAATAACCAGTCTGTTATCCCAAGTAGGCGATCTGACAGCAATTTTATATTGAACTTATTTAGTATGAGTCCCGGGATTTTGCATCGTATTTTTTCTGTCCGGGAATCGGTCTCCTCCTCTTCTTTTGTAAGAAGATCAATAAGCAGTGTAGCAAGTCCATCTTTATTCAAGGCCTTGGCTACATACTCATTTCGGGGGCTATGTCTACCGCTGCTACTGCCATGAGCAAATACAATAATTCCTTTTGTGATGTTCCAGTTGTTAGGAATCGTTAGGCTGCCTTCGAGTATTGTAGTTGCCACAACTTTATTGCTTGCTGCTTCTACCGGTATTCTTACTATATTTTCTATTGAGCTATTAGTGGAGTGCAGTCCTGTCATTTACAATCCTTCTACAGCATCACAAGTGGGTACGCATGACAATTGTCCTGACATTATATCTCTTGTGTCCTTGTTATTATATGACTATTTTGGAATTTGATATTATGGTTCTTGTTTGACTACTTGATTGTCGCCTTGCATTATCACCGTAATCTGCTACTCCGGATAAATAATTGGTCTAATTTGTCTGAAAAGCGTACCATTTGAGTTCAAGCTAAGTATCGGCACTAGATCTCTATGACCAAATTTGCATTTCTGTAACCCTTCAGATTGGAATTAATCCTGCCGAACTAGATAGGCTTACTGATGGAATAGCCAGTATTTCATCCTTGGAAAACATTTCTCTTAACTTATGGATGCGGTCTACGGCTAGCCTGTTAGAAAAGTCTTCTGGCATGAAGTAAACCTTTTTTAAAAGTCCGAGAACTTCACGGA
>JAICQW010000074.1 GCA_025937665.1 Nitrososphaeraceae archaeon
AGGGAGAACCGAAAAATGCAATTATTGCTGCCTTTGCAGGGCATCCCTCACTAAAAATCGCAATAGTAGTTGATGATGACATAGACCCTACTAATCCTACTGAGGTTGAATACGCTATCTCCACAAGATGCCAGGCTGATAGAGACCTGGTGATTATACCAAATTCAAAGGGATCCAGTTTGGATCCCTCAAGTGATCAGAAAAATCTTATAACTACAAAAATAGGGATAGATGCAACGGCCACTCTTTTGAAATCAAAAGAAAGGTTTGAAATTGCAAAAATACCAGGACAGGACAAAATTAAACTTTCAGGTTATTTGTAGAACGTCGCTAGGATCTTGTTTCTGTTGACAAGGAAAATTTTTTTTGGGTTATACAATTATGTATAATAGAATAAATATCCATTATTCACATATCACTGAGTACTTGCCGTGAAACCTAACAATTTTGCGATGAGAGAGTGGCATCTAGAACATGTCGAGAAAGTTATTCTACGTTACATGAAAGGGATTTCTCCCGATGCATCATCATTTGAAAAACGAAACTTTAAAAAATATAGTACTATCTCAAGTTGTTCCAAACAGATAGAATATGACATAAAGCATGGAGTTACCGCGGAAGAGGTAGCAGAACTGATGAATAAAATAAGAAACGCTGCCTCCTATTCTGAAATCAGGCAAAACCAGGATGCGATACAAAGATTGGATGAATTGGAAAGACAGTTAAACTCTCCAAAGAAATCAAGTTGGTAAAAAATTTATTTCCTAGTATTGTTCTAAATCATCATGTCAGAAAATAGATTCGTCTCTGGAAACGTAATTGTTCTATACTGTAATTTTATCAAGTTAGAATCAAATAAAAAGTTGCCGCAACACATTATGGAAAGAATAGAAGTTTGTTCTAAAATATATGAGCGAATCATGAAATCCAAGCCTGACAAGTCTGATACTATAATTAACGTAGCGGCAGGAAATGATGAAGGAAGTATCATAAAAAATCAACTATCAAAAAAGGGGGTTGAAGAGTCAAAGATAGTCGTAGTAAATTCATACAACAACATGGGTCATTTATTTTCTGTATTGATGAGTGAGATAAAGAAAAGACCTAATCCTCCGGTGATTTATTTTGTTTCCTCGTATCAGCAAAAAGACATTTTTGACAAGGTCATTGAAGGCTACAAAGGTTACAGGATTCAATTTGAGGGCGCATTTGACAAAAGACCAAATGAGGATATCGAAGAGGATGCAAAAAAGGAAAAGCTGAGTAAAAAGATGACAAATATTAAGGAAAAAGGAAAAAACAAGATGGTGGATATGCTGTTGAATTATATCTTTCCAGAAAATAAGAGATGACAATCTTCATAAGATTTAATATCCAGATTATCATCGCATAAGAGATATGCGGTCATCGTCTAGTTTGGTTAGGACACTGGCCTTCCACTCCAACTGATGGAGAAGAAAGCCCGCAACCCGGGACTCTAGTTAATTAGAGCGGGAATTCAAATCCCGGTGACCGCAGTGTTTTATAAAAATATCATATCTATCTTCAGCTAATTTTCAGGTAATGGGTGATTCTTTTAGCGACATATCTAGATCGTTTTCAATTTACGAAACGTTTCTGACTTTTGGGCAGGTCCATCTACTGAATACGGATTTAGAAATTTCTAATTACAAGGGAAAAATGTCAGTTTACCTCAATATTGTTTACATATTGAATAGATAATGCCAAGATTTTTATATTATTAGCTTGATACAAATCTATCTTTTGTCTCAAATTGTTAATCTTCCGAGAAGTATGTATAAAAATAAGCATGAATTATTTGAACAGGTTTTTCAGGCAATATTGAAAAGTGGAGAAGATGGAGTATTCCAAACTGAAATCTGTAAAGAATTTTCACTTGATAGCAGGGATGGCTCCAGGTTGGCAGGAAATCTTGAGAAACAATCACTTATTTCACGCGAAAAGATATTGCATAAGGGTAGATGGACATACAAACTAATAGTAAAGAAATCCGCAATTGCCGAGTACAACAGAAAGCCCATACAAATCGAATGTGTCGAAGGGGCCCCATGCTTTAGCTGTGCTTACCAACATTCCTGTTCTTCTGAAGATGAAGCTAGTCCTTACAGCCCGGCAAAGTGTGTCTGGTTGGAGGAATGGATTGTCGCTGGATTTGAAAAAGGTGACGTGAAAAATGAAAAATGAAAAATAAAATTCCCTAGTCTTGTTATCTGAGATTGCTGCTAAATACAATTGGATATATTGTGAAGGCAGAGTCTATCTGAGCAGTTCCGTTCACGTTCCATTCTGTGAAATTTGTTATGAAGTTGGAATTATCTATTTTGTCAAAGAATTCTGAATTAGAACTCGTTCGGCCAAGAAGAAATGTCGACTGAAGGGTAGTAGGAGAATTTGGATACAACTGTGGCCTTCCGTTTGGAGGAATGTCTTCATATGAAAGTAATCCATTACCTAAATTAGTATTATTTGCACTTACTGAATACTCTATTTTAGAGGTTGACAATGCTTTTACATCCTTGTTGAGTATTTCAAAGGTTACTTTCAAGGGAATAGTGTTGTTGACGGTACTTGTGTTTTCCAGTTCAATATTTTTAACACTCACCATTACATCCCGCAATTCGCTACCTCCCCTAAGCAGATCAGGAATAGCTGGGAATAATACAATAAAGGCGACAATCGCACCAATAGCACCAATAAGGACTGCTCTTCTGGCCCCGATAAACATGAACTGGGTTTGTTAGGTCGTAAATATAATCTTAGTCCACAAAGCTAGTTTGATAGGAAGAATTCAGGGGTTTGATCTACAAATAACAAATAGACTAAAATAATCTTTTGATTATAGGTGTCTTGAAGATAATGGGGAAAAAAATTGTTGCAACTGGAGTCATAGTTGCAGCCATAGCATTTGTTATTTATTTTGCAGTTTCAAGTTCCAATTTTCTAACCAGTGAGAATTCAAGATTGGGAATATTCAATATGAACTTCGCAGAAGCCAGTATATTTAATCAGGATGCAATCAAGGATGCAATACCACCTGAGTTATCAATCAAAGATATCACGGCAAAAATTGTTGATGGTAATACCGGAAACTTTTCAATCATCTTTAATGTCTTCAACCCAAACAAGGGCACAATTATGCTTGAATCGATTTCATACAATGTATACTCCAATTCTACAAGAATTGTTTCTGGAGATATTGGCGACCGACCCGAAGGCTTTGTTGACTCTCAAGACAGCATATTTCCAGTTATTGGAAACGGCACACTTATTCTAAAGGATAAGAGGATACTCGAAAATAACAACAATCTAAATCTGTCACAATTTGCAGGAAATGATGAACTCTCAGAATTTCTGGTTAACGGAAGTTATTTTTTCAAGCAAACAGGTAGCTTTCAATCTACCGGCGGCGAACAAACATTCAACATAAACTACACACGTCCATCAACTCCGTGAGTTCTTTAGAAAAAATTAAATGTTAATGTCATAAAACTATGACGGTATGTCAGATTTAATCATCATGTATGGAATTGCAGTAGGAGCTTTTGTAATATTCACTGGAATCTTGTTTGGAGCTAGAACAAAAAGGATTAATAAATTTGTTCAAAAATCAAGAGAAGAAAAACAAGTAACTTGACCCTATTTTTTCTTTCCAATTCCCAGTATGTCTAGCAAATGTTCTGATTCCTTTTGTTGCCCAAAGCATCTTTGATAGTACTTGCACGAAAAACACAATTCACTTGGCTCTACAACTGGTGTCTTATTTTCTTTAAGCAAGAGATGTAATATTCGAGCTCTCCTTACGACTTGTTCGAACATTCTCTTACTTTCGGAAACACCAAATTCAACAAATTTGCCATCGGGAGTAAAGTAAACGATGAAACCGCTTTGGATTTCAAAAATAAACAGGCATGCATTAGCATAAAGAAGATCATTTGGATGAGGATAATCCGGTAATTTTGAAACTGGAACAAGATTAACTATCACATCATCAGAAATGGTCAAGTCAGTGGTAGCGTAAATTGTTAGATCATCAATCTTGTACTGTTTGGTCTTTCCTTTTAACATCCTTGTAATCGATCCTCTGAATATATTTCGCAAAGCATTGGAAGATTCATCTACGAAAGGATCCACCCTTTCGAAATAGGATAATCTACTACAACGCGTTATTTCAGATACATGTATCCCGCTCGTGTCATAATCAAATGCTAGTTCCTTTGAAGCCTTAATCAGTTCGTCTTCTATAATTTTATGAAAGTTCCTACCGCCGAGCATCGTTCCTCAATGATAAAAAGTCTTATTTATATTGCACAGATAATTGACTGTATTCTAGCTATTTTTACAGGGCGTAACTCAGATATCAACACATCAATGACTTGGCTTATTGCATCAAAATCCAGATTTTATTGGGTCGATAGGTTTCATTAATTCACGTAACAAGATGGTCGCGTATGCACCTATAGGTATTTTGAAATTTACCAAAAGGTTGTCTGAATAAGAAAAATCTTTTACCATTAATGGTAATTGTCTAAATCCGCCTTCTACACTCAATTCTTGCATCTCTTTCAAATAGAAATCTTTTGGTGTTATATTCTCCTCCTTCATTAGGACAGATAATTTTCTTTCAAATCGGCCATCCGTTGATTTGAATGAATAACCAGGTAAATGCATTGCAGGGACTAATTCGGTATTGTCATTATCCAGATATCGCACTAGCTTTCCCAATGTTAGTTTATTTTCTAATTTGAAACAAAAATCATTCTTGGCACAAGATATAATTGATTCTCCATTTCTCATCATTTCACTCAAACATCTATTAAAAACAAAAGCCTGATATGCATGAACAAACAATCGCCTTATATTTATTGGAATAGATCTCAATGCGCCAATGTAATCTTTGCCGCTAGCGAGTGATCTTAGCAAGTTACGCTCAAGATCCATTCCTTTTGGGATTATCTTTATTACATTTCGATAATTTTTTGGATCCCTGAATTTTTCTCGTATTTCCTTACTAAATCGAGTATCGTATTCTGTGGTATAACACAAAAATATTTCTACTGCCTTCTTGAAATTCCCTCTTACAATTTCTCGCCCGACTAGATGAGTAACTAGTCTTTCACTGCCGAACCTTTGAAGCCCATAATAATTTGGTATATTCCTTATCTCGGTAATAAAGTCTGAAATATCACTTCTAGATGGATTTGTAATAATTATATCAAATTGGTTTCCCATTATATGGGATTTCTTTATGGAATGCTTTGTGTATCCAGCTAGTGACAAGCTAGTATGTCTAGTCCTGCCTTCTTTGTACTTGTTGCCCTCGCAAGTGGCATATTGCACTGTGACAGCCTTCGCATCCTTAATTCCAAGAACTCTAATCCTTGTTCCGAGTTCATTGAATATCTCCATAATTGCATGGTTAGAATCCAATCCTTTCTTGTTTAGTAGTAATAACGGAAATCTGTAGGACGTATCAGGAATTTTAGAAATATCTTTTGATATTGATTCAGATAGCAATTCAATAACCTTAAAATCTTCGTTTTTTACCTTTATTGATCCCCCTATTCCTACAAAATGTGTAGCGTAGATTTCAATGCCTGCCATCCTATCAATTGTCGGAACAGAGTAATTCATGATCTTTTGAATTGCAAATTGCATTGTTTTTATTTTTTGTTAAATACGAGCGAAATCCATCCCATTTTCCGTTTGCTCCCCACACCTAATTGGGTGCATTCTGATGTCAAAATTAGAATTCGAAGTAAAACTATAAAACTTAATATATGATTTGGGGGAACTGAGATTGTGGATAGATTAGATTCGAGTCCATGCAGAAAGTTCGTGATTTGTGAGAACTGTCTCCATTCTGATAGCATATGCACGTTTTACGAGGCCCATAGATATTGTATAGAATGTTTATGCGATCATGCCTCTTGTCCGGAGTGTAGTTCTGGATACCATGCAATCATGATAGCTGACTAGTTGTTGCCATAGATTCACATTTTTGAAAGATTATAGATAATAAGACTCGCGGAGTTCTGAATTATTTCATTTCATGGCAGTAGATTCTAGTTTGAAAATAAAGAATTTATAGAAAGAAACCCACAGATATGATATGGGTGTAAGTCGGTACGTCGCAAAGGAGATAATGAAGGAAATCGGCAATCGTTCAAGAGAATTTTATGAATTTGTTTTGCCTCCCGTTGACATCTATGAAGATGGCACAGAATTAGTGATCATAGTGGATCTCCCTGGATTCCAAAAGAAAGATATTCATGTAAATATTTCCAAGGATATTCTTACATTGAGGGCAAAGAGAGTTATTGAAATGGAAGCACATACAATTCATTTTGGTCAGCGCCCAAGCAAGATTGAGAAGAAGATTCCTCTTCCGTATTCTATTCCCGAAGACGACAATTCAAAAAGCAAAGCTGACTATGCAAATGGTGTTCTGAAAATCAGGATACCAATATCGAATATGACAAACGTACCAATAACTTAAGATTGGATTCAACCTAGAAAAATCCATTTTAATATTTCTTATAAGAATTAGTCTTCATTAGACGTTTACAACACTATCTACGTACGTGCTAAACTGAGTTTTATTATGATTTATATTCAGCAAAATTAGTAGTCACATCTTGTTTGGAAGCGAATAACATTCTAGCGATGTTAATGTGGTTGGGAGTATTAACATTTGCGAGCTGGTTACTTTCATATGGTGCTGAACATCTAGCAACTAAGTTTGGTGCTAGGTTCGTAGGAAGAACTCTGCTCAGTGTGGCAACTACACTTCCTGAAATTGCCATTGTTGCCTATGCAGCATCAGATGGTTCTTTTGGAATTGCTCTCGGAGCAGGTTTGGGAAGCAATGTGCTAATGATGACTCTAGGTTTGGCAATAATGCTGTTAATCGCCACTACACGTCTTTCAAAAAGACCAATCAAAAAAATAGATGTCACTTCATTCAAACTAGACAAGATTTTTCTCGTACTTACAGCAATAGTAAGTGCAATCCTATTTATCGACGGATATCACTTTATTGATGGGATAGTGTTCACAGTTCTGTTTTTGGTATATGTATTTGTCGCATTTTATGAAATGAGATTGGAAAAAAAGAAGGACAGAGAGAAAATTATCAAAGAGTACAGTAATCCTCCCGAAAATGTTAATCTTCCCGGCAATCAAAAACAGTTAATAAAATCAGGAATAATCTTCATGATAGGAACAATTGGTATCTTCCTAGCTGCAGAGCCCTTTATAGAGTCATTGGAACATGTTTCAGTTGATATAGGAGTTTCAGCAATAATCCTTTCAGTGGTAATAAGTCCTATTGCTGGTGAAATGCCTGAAAAAATATCATTAATGCTACTAGCCAGGAAGGGAGCCCAGGGGACATCGATTGCTATTGCCAACGTACTAGGTTCAAAGATATTAAACAATACATTGTTGCTTGCATTTGCGGTATTTGGAGCAATGTACCACAGTGGATTCGGAGCAGTCATAGATCGAACGGAGATTTTATCACACCAAATGATATTGGCCACAGGAGTGACATTAATAGCAGTAGGTTTAATGTTCAAAAAAGAAATCGGATTAAGGACAGGATTTATTCTTCTAGCTATGTATGTAGTAAGCATTGGACTGCAATTCTTTATGAACTCTTAAGACACTCAAAGCAACTTTTAGATTGTCCCGTATTCAATAGGAATTCAAAGGGTTAGTGATTGTTCAGTATGGTTAACTATACGGGTCCTTTTCTTCATCTGTCTTAGTACTATTACTGCGATCTCCTAACACTACACTAAGATCCGTGTAGGTATGGTTTCTAAAAACAGTAACGTTCAATTTTTCACCTGGTTGTTTATTTTCATCTATATAAGATACCAGATCTTCCATGTAAGTAACATTATGATTATCAACCGCTGTGATAATATCATTACCATGCTTATCGCCATACTGATCAGTAGTACTACCTTGAAGTCGAGCTTTATCAGCAGGTCCATCCTTAATTATTGACTCGACGTACACTCCTTTGAAATCCCTACTTAAATTTTCAAAATTTTCTGTCAATTTTGAAGTTAGAGTGCTGGCAGAAATTCCAAGCCATGGATGTGTGTAGTTGCCTTTGCTAATAAGTACCGGAACTATTTTAGAGATAGTATTTGAAGGGACTGCTAAACCTATACCGGAGAAGCTGCCAGAATCTGAAAGTACTCCTGCAGTATTCATTCCAATTACTTCTTCATTGACATTGATGAGAGGTCCGCCAGAGTTACCCGGGTTAATTAACGCATCCGTTTGAATAACACTAGGGATACTGAATGCTGACCCTTCAGTAGAAATTAGACGTCCTTTCTGGCTTACTATACCAACGGTCATTGAGCCTGCAAGTCCATATGGGTTTCCAATTGCAATAACTTGATCACCTACCTCAACTGCAGATGAATTTCCAAGTCTCAATGGGTAAAGCTGTCCTGATACATTTTGTGCTATATCAATTACAGCTATATCATTGAAAGGATCACTACCAATGACAGATGCCACGTATCTATTACCATCAAT
>JAICQW010000144.1 GCA_025937665.1 Nitrososphaeraceae archaeon
GACAAAGCTCTTAAACCAAGGAAGGAGAGGGATGACAGAAGCTACTTTGCTGTAACTCGCAAGAGGAGGAACAGGAATTTAATGATCGTAGTACCTGCTGTAATAGTCCTTCTAGGGATAATGGCTTATGCAGTAACTGTATATTCCGGTAATACGGAAAGACCGGGTCAAAATTTTGGCCCTCTTGGTTCTGAACACGTACATGCAGCATTTGCAGTAAAAATTAATGGTGAAAAATTAGATTTTAGTCAAGAAAAATACCAGGTGAGATCCCAGTACATGCACGTCGAGAACAATGATGGAAATACATTACATAGGCATGCGACCGGCGTTCCAGTTGGAGAATTCTTTAACAGCGTAGGTATGAATATTACTGACAACTGCATTACTCTTGAAGACAAAACAAGCTATTGCACTAAAGAGAATTCAAATTTAGAATTGTATGTTAATGGAAATAAAACAAACTCGATTGCAAATTATGTCTTTAATGAAGATGATAGAATACTGATTGTCTATGGAAACAAGAATGCTATGGAAACTCAGCAAGATCTAGACGCTCTAAGACTTACCGAGATAAAGAAATAATCCACCTCATTTTCTATCTTCAATTTTTTATTATTCAAGATTTTATAGATTGCTTTTTGGATAGATAATAGCTTGATTTTTTAATATGTAATAGATCTGGTGCCAATATGGACAAAAGTATTAATTTAAAATAAAGTCACTATTTGCATGGTCGATACGGGCATATTAATCTCTGCCCTCGCAGGTGCAGGATCTTTTTTTTCACCATGTATTTTACCAATTTTACCAGCATTCATTTCGTATCTTTCAGGAACCACACTCAATGAGGTTCAGGATTCATCCGGACAATCACTCAAGTTAAGAAGAGCAACCAGACTAAACATATTTTTGAATACAGTTTATTTTGTTCTGGGTTTTTCGCTAGTTTTTGCAGTGTTAGGTGTATTTCTAAATAGTGTCTTGATGAACGTTGGATTAGGCTTTCAAAATGTTCTGACGTCTGTTGGAGGACTAGTCATAATTGGATTTGGTGCCTATCTGATACTTTCAACAAGACTAAGGAGTCTGAACTTTGAAAAAAAGTTTTCTTCTATTCCCAAATTTAAGACCAGTTACATTACTTCGTTTGTTTTTGGATGTGCATTTGCAGCAGGCTGGACTCCATGTGTGGGTCCTATCTTGGGCAGTACACTTACATTGGCCGCTACGGCCCCAGGAGCCGCTTACAATTCATTATTGGCCTACTCCCTCGGTCTTGGTATCCCATTTTTAGTAACAAGCTTGTTCTTTTCACAGGCGACAACCATTATTAGGAAAATGGTAAAACATTTGAAATACTTTAATCCAGCCATGGGGATTATGTTGATCATTCTTGGAATATTGGTTTTTACCAATAATCTCAGTATCCTCGGTAATTTCCCTCTCGCCAATGAGATTATTAATATTGAAAGGCGAATATAATTGAATAAGGACTACATCAGTGCAGTATTAACTGGAGTAGCAGTTGTGGCTCTTATCACAGGATTTGCAGTTTACTTTAATAGTCCTGAATTGAATCAACAGTCAGTTAGAAGTATAAATTCAAATAGCAATGATGGATTATCAAGTGTACAATTATCAACAGACAAATCCCAATTCAAAAAAGCCCCTGAATTCGAAGGTATCTCGTCTTATATTAATTCGAATGGTACCAATTTGTCTGATTTAAAGGGGAAAGTGGTATTGATTGATTTTTGGACTTATAGCTGTATTAATTGTATAAGAACGTTACCATATCTTGTTGATTGGAATCAAAAATATTCTGACAAAGGATTAGTTATTGTAGGAATTCACTCTCCTGAATTCGAGTTTGAAAAAGGATTAGATAACGTTAAGCAAGCAGTAACGAGATTTGGAATAAAGTATCCTGTGTTGTTGGACAATGATCATGGTACTTGGAACGCTTTTCAGAATAGTTACTGGCCACGGAAATATCTTGTTGATTCAGAAGGATTTATTCGATACGACCATATTGGAGAGGGGGGATATGTAGAAACTGAAAATGCTATAAGGACTTTGTTGGCAGAACGAACAGGTCAACAGAGTATTTCGTCGACCAGTGTAAATCAAACTAATTTAAGCATACCTGAGTCACAATCAGTCGATTTTAATCAAATCAAAACTCCTGAATTATACTTTGGTTACCAATACGCAAGATCTCAGCTTGGTAATAATGAAGGATTTGATCCGGAAAAAATTGTAAATTATACACTTCCATCATCCAAGCTGAAACCTAATGTTATCTATCTTGAGGGAGAGTGGAAGAACAATGCAGATAGCATGGAATTAATTGGTGATGAGGGCAAAATCATTCTCGACTATTCAGCTAAATCTATTAATATCGTTGCAGGTGGACAAGGAAAGATAACTGTTATGGAATTTGGAAAAGACAATCAGACACGCAATCCTTATAGTGGAAATGACCTTAATTCTGAGGGAAAGTTAACCATCGATGGACAGAGATTATATAATATTGGAAGTCATCAAGGCTATGGAAACCACCAGATTGCTATTGATATAAGTGGACCTGGCTTTAGAATTTATACATTCACTTTTGGGTGAATAATTTATTCCATAAGGCAATAATATCTAGTTTATAGGACATTATAGGACATAAGACGTCTTGATTAGTTTATTTTGTATGGAAATACTCAAGATCTGTATTAAGTACCAATAGTTATAATCAAAAAATAAATAGTAACCATACTGCTAATTCATTGTCTAATCAATTTGAGCTCTGAGTCATGGATAAATGTTGCTCTTTCCGCTAATAAAATTGCATGTGTCAAATTAGTTAGAAGTAAAAGACGTAAACGATTGTGCATAACTGTGGATCGTCAAGGGATATCTGTTCTCTCGTCAATGAATGAAAATATTGAATCGATAAGAGATTTTGTAAATGCAAATAATAAGTGGATTTTGAAAAAAATAGAATTTTATCTGAAATTAAATGTTGGTTTAGAAAGTGGTCCTCTTCAAAGTGACGAACTTACATATCTTGGTAAAAAGTACAAGATTCAATTTATCAAAGATTCTTCACAATATTCGGTCCTCTCTGAAAATCTTCTGAAAATCTCATTTCATGTGAAAGATAGACGGAGACACAAAGAAAACATCATAAATTGGTATCGAGAGCAAACAAAGAAATTATTAGATGCAAAAGTTCCTTTCTTTGGAAAACAATTATCGATACCTTATGGAAAGGTAAGGATAAAAAATCAAAAATTAAGATGGGGAAGTTGCTCTAAAAATGGTAACCTCAATTTTAACCTGCTGTTGTCTGCTCTTCCCGCTCACATCATTGACTACATTATAGTGCATGAATTAATACACGTGATTGAATTCAATCATTCAGAACATTTCTGGAAGCTGGTAGAAGAAGTGTTTCCAGCATATAGGGATTGTAGAAATTGGTTGAAAAAAAATGGTCCATATATCCAACTCAATTAGTTATTGGACCTCTGTATGAGACTGCATTGACCTAGTGAGGTTGTGAGACTCTTCTGAATTAGCTTGATGTGATAACAATATCAATGTAGTTTTATATTCTTGTCAAATATTTTTGGACCATATAAAGATTAGTCGATTTTTTAGTAATTCAGATATGGGCGTAATCTATGAAATTCATAAATATCAACAAGATGATTTTCAGTATGTCGTTGCTAGCACGAATAGGTATCCTGAAACAAAAGTGAAAAATGATGTAGAACGAATGAATTCCATGTTAAATGAGTCAGTGAGAACAATGGGAATAAAATATGTATTCGTAGTCTCTGACACATCTGATTCAGCGTATAAAGAGCGCAAAAAGAAGAATTCTTATTAAACACAATGTTTTATTGCCTTCATAGTTGATCTTTAGTAGGATTTTTCCGCTTCAAAATATAAGGATTTTTAATTTTACGATTCTACTCATTAGTTGGGTAATACTATTCTTTTCTGCCTCAGAAATGAATGGAACTTTTCTTAATGATGCTCATGCACAGACTTGCAGTAATAATCTCCCCGTGAGCAGCGTATCTGCAAATGGTAATGACGGCAACGTGCCGCAAAACGTACTTGATAACAATCTCAATACAAGATGGTCAAATCTAGGAATTGGTTCTTGGATCCTGATGGATTTAGGATCAACTGATACCATTTGCAGTGTTGATATTGCATGGTATTCAGGAAATCAGAGAACTAGTAGTTTTGTTATTTCCACATCTACTGATGGCTCTTCCTTTTCAACAGTTTTCAGTGGAACAAGCAGTGGAACGACATTAAATTCCGAAAAATACACATTTTCTTCCACTGATGCCAGGTATGTCAGGGTAACAGTAAATGGCAATTCTCAAAATAATTGGGCGTCAATAACCGAGCTTGATGTCTTTGGAACATCCTCTGTTCCGTCTGGAGCTTATCATTACTCTCCAAGTTTATCTTTGTCTGGTTCAAATTACCAAGATGTAGCAAGCACAAGTGCATTACAACTTGGCCAATTTAGTGTAGCAGCATGGTTCAAGACTTCGATTAACTTTGGAACTAATGGATATATTGTAAACAAAGGGGGTATCGGCAGTGACAGCGCTGGACAGAATATGAACTACGGTATATGGATGACATCTGCTGAGAGATTACAAGCAGGATTTGAAGCAGTCGGTGGAGCTGATCACTTTGTTACTTCCGCTAATACATATAACGATGGTCAATGGCACTATGCTGTGGTAACATATAGTGGTTCTACTCTCATATTGTATGTCGATGGACAACAGGTTGGCACAAAAACAACTTCAGGTGCATCGCCTGAAACTTCTGGAACAAAACCAGTAAGGGTTGGAGCTAACTCCAGAATTACTCCACCAGGAAACTTCTTTACCGGCGAGGTTGATGAAGTCAGAGTATGGAACGATGATCTAACAACACAACAAATAACAGATGCATTTTCAGGTAGTTCTTTCAATA
>JAICQW010000228.1 GCA_025937665.1 Nitrososphaeraceae archaeon
AGATAAATCATGTCATGCTGTTCTGATGAAAGATAACATTAATGCAATAAAATTGAGGGAATTTGTTAGAGAATTAATATTAGGCCCCGTGGTTGTTTTAAGAACCTTTGGTCAGGATAGTATACTGAACGTCGTACACAAGACCTCACAGTAGTGCTTGTTAAAGTCGACCCTTAATTGAATTAAAGTCTCTAATAGAAAGTTAATTTGTTCCCATTTACGTCTATTTCCCCGTCGCGTATTCTTGTTGATGATATCACTTTACCGTCTTTGTCCTCTACCAAAGGAACAAGTATTATCTCGAGCGGTGTCATGCCTTTTGACTCTCTTAGGCTATTTATCTTGACGCAGTTTTCCAAGGATGACTGTGTTGTAATGATGGCCTGTACATCTCTTGTCAGCACTGTGGGCCCATAGAAATCATCAAGTTGATAAACAGAATAGTTAGATTTCTTAAAATTTTCATCGATAAATTTCTTCAATTTTTCTACTCTGATGTTATAATTGTTAACTATTTTCTTGTGGTTTCGAGTTGCATAATTGTCACTACTTACTCCAATTATTATTTGCCGTCCAACTTCCAATGCCTTTAGTAGAAGCGTGTAATGGCCTTTATGCAAAATATCAAATGTACCACCGGTAGCTACAATGTCAAACATCAAATGTCAGTTTTCAAAATTCTTTTTCGAATTGAATTATTGACCCTTTTGGAATATTTTCACGCATTGTGGAGGACAAACATTTTCACACGCCATACAGAAAATGCAATCTTTTTCTCTTATCATAAAAGGCTTCTTCTCTGATGCTGGATGTCCTGGCGTATCTAGCCACTCATAGACATTTACGGGACAGGCCTCAATACACGCACCGTCAGCAACACAAATATCGAAATCCACTGTAACTTCGGTTCCCCAGATACCAAGTTGCCCTGGCGGGTCAACCGGGCCCCAGACTTTAATTCCTTGAAAGGCTCCTGTCACCTGGCGCTTTGATTTGAATTCAGGATCGATTGGACCTTCTATTTTTGAATATGAATCTCCAGTTCCAGTAAGTGAAATGGTTGTGTCCCCGCCAGTCATTGCTGGAGGAGCTTGCGGAGGAGGCGTAATGGATGGAGTATCTGTCTGGATCTTTGGTTGAGATAGGTTGACTTGGGACTTTGCATCTTGAGCAAGAGCGGGATCTCTGGGTACTGGTTTCTTTTTCAGTGGCGTCAGTTCATCCAATTTTTTTATTGAATCTTCAGTGGATAATTTTTGCGATTTTTTGTAATGATCTAGTAATTTATCTCCAATCTTGGAATTCCAAATGATGGTGTCAATAATTACTTTCGCTCTGCCATCTGTTTTTTGTCTATAATTCTTAATCCAATAGTGATCGCCAAAATATTCTACGGGTTTGATTTGATATATAATATCTACAACATCACCTGTGACAATTTCAACTGTAATTTCTAAATTAGCTTCGACATCTTTTTGGGTTATCGCGTCAACACCTGTTTCAATCCATCTATCTGTAACATAGATTCGATCTGCATACGAATCTATCTTAAAGCCAGAACTTTTTAGACTGTTAATAATGGCAGTTGTATCGGAAAGCTCTGTTATTTCTACAGGTATTCTGAATATTCCTAATCTGGATCCATGCAAGGGATAAACCCCTCTTTTGGCCACTTCTGATAACATAACCCAAACACGATCTTTCAACAGAGCGGACATATTCCAAATAATTTGGGCATGTGCTAAAAGTATTTCGATCACTATCGGATTGAATTAGTACAAACCAGAATTTTCATTTGGGAGATCAAGTTCCATATAAGCAATATATCTGATTTTCAGCATTTACGTCTTAAAATTGGATGATTATTCCAGTAATAAGGTGATTGATAAAGCTGAATCCCTTTCAATTAACCATAAGGACCACTGGTTTAAATCTATTAAATTGGGGCATTAGAACATGTTGGCTCTTTTGACAACTTTATAACTAATTGTTCAAGTCAATTTTTTTGCAAATTGAATTAACTAGTTACTCAAATAAATCTGCGTCAACGTGAATCCTTTCATAAATGTTCTTGTGCAAAGTAACAGGATGGGGCCACTGTCTAATGCATATTTTCATGTGCTTACGAATAGTGAATACTGGTATCGCAAATTCCACTCAATTGCAGAAATAATTAAAAGCACTTAAATTATCAACTAAAAAAATACAGTGTTTATAGGGCCGATAGTTTAGTCTGGTAGAATACCTGCCTTGCATGTAATTGACCTAGTCATTTACAGGGGAAACGTAGGTGGCCGTGGGTTCAAATCCCACTCGGTCCACTTTAAATCCGATAATTCAATTCTGATCAAATTGTAACATTAACTATTTTTGAAACTTGTTATAGAAGAAATTAACACATTCAAATTTAGCAACAAGATCCTCACATTTTTTTACTAATTGTTGTAACGCACTTCTAATATATCATAGATAAAAAATCAATGTAATGAAAAACGTTAGTATGACCGTTATTCTGATATCGGCGCTTACTCTAACATTAGTGTCAACTGCAATTTTCAGTGGAATTCAGCAAGTAAGAGCGGAAGATGACGAAAATGACGACAAGAATGATCAAGTGAATTCTGAAAATCAACAAATCAACAAATGTGAAAACAATTCACAAAATGGAGAAAGTGACTTAGAGTGTAATAATATTGTTGTATATGGAGTGGTCTGTATGCCCGGTGCTCAATGTGTACTGGATCATTTGGAAGTACCCTTTGAATTGGTCACACCATTCTAAAGGGTTCATAATTATTTCTTCAACTATCAAAATTCTACTCTAGAATATTATGCTGTTCATACCTGTTTTGTGTGA
>JAICQW010000140.1 GCA_025937665.1 Nitrososphaeraceae archaeon
ATATGACTGAATGGTTAAATATTTATAATATTTAAGTAATAGTTATTTTTATATTTTTATGGGCTTCAATAGATTTTTAATATTTTCACCTGCGACAAGTCCTAGTCCTCTGGGACCGGGTAGAATCTCTACTTTCACGCTACCACCTCTTCCTCGAACATTGAAGGGTATAGAATGCGGTTGAGTGCATCGACATTCCCAGCTACCGCAACCCAATTTTACTGGTATTATGTGAAGATACGAATTAATCGTAGCTTTATCAATTGCTATTCTCATTTGATGTGCCTTGCCCATTCCAATTCCAAACCACCCTGCTTCGTTACCAACAGCAACTAGCGCACTAAATCGTGTCATTTCTCCAGCGTCAGTTTGCTTTTGCACGATTCCAACGTGCACAACTTGGCTCTTAATGTCAGGAAGCAAGTGCTTTACTATTTCAGATTCCTGAATACGCATTCCATTTTCATAGATCTGCTCCATCGAACTAATCTTATTTTCTGCTACCATCTGTCCCAAGGCGGTACGGGGTTTCCATACTGTTGCCTGCTCATTACTTCGGGAAAAGCTCATTTCGATTCTCCTTTCTTTTTGGAAGTCTTGGCCTTGGCACTTTTAGGTGTTTTAGGCATTTTATCTGACTTCTTTTCGCTCTTGTCATTTACAATCCTATCCTTTACTTCTGAAAAATGATTTGGATACTTTTCAGGTTCCAATCCTGATCCCAAATTTGACGAAAATCTCGATTTATATAAATCATCATTAGACTTTATTTTTTTTGCATATTCTGCAATGTGATTACCTTGTATTCTTTCTTCAGTAGGCAGAATCTGTTCAGAAAATGGCATTTCCAGTCCTGCTTCAGACATACCCTTCAGGCACGCTGCAATCTTTGTAGTAAAGTGCCTTTTACCTATGTATAATATTGCCCGTGTAATCTTTTTTTGGATACATTTCTTACCCAATAAGAGACCAACTAGATAGCATGAAGGAATATTCTTGCGTGACCCCTTCCATCCATATGACAATAATTCGTTACTATGTACCGAGGCCATTACTTTGTCGCCAAGGAGATCTGGTCTTATTAACTGAGCTGAAACATTTTGATCACTGACATTAACAGTCACAAAATCCTTCTTTCCAATAAGCAATTTTTCTCTCTTTCTATAATTTGTTTTTCTTTCTCTTATTCTTCTGAATGTTGAAGTATAAACCATAAACCGAAAATCCACCAATCTATCCTATTTATAAATTTGACAAGATTATGAATTACTTATAAATCTTCATTATGCTGCTTCATGTTGATTAGGATCTTGTTGACATTTTGTTCGCCACAATAGCGGCAAATGCACCGGCGCCAATTCCATTATCGATATTTACAACCGTCATCCCCATTGAACACGTTTGAAGCATGGATGCGAGAGCAGCGATCCCATTTGAACCAAACCCATATCCTATTGAAGTTGGCACACCAATTACAGGTATGTCAGTTATGGAGGAAACAAGAGAACCCAATGCCCCCTCCATGCCAGCTACTACTATTAGTATGTGAACCCGGGAATGTATCATGTTGCCGACAGCTTTTAGTGTTCTGTGAATACCCGCAATACCAACGTCATATTCTACCATAGTTTCACAGCCCATTACCTCTGCCATAATTTTTGCTTCCTCCGCAATCTTAATGTCAGATGTCCCGGCACAAAGTATGCCTACTTTTCCACTCTTTTTGGGAAATCTGTGAGACTTGGACGTGACCAATAATGTGTTTATCCCCTTTTCAATGGTTAGTTTCTCTTTTTCAAGCTTCTTACATAACTTGTCCATGTAATCAGGGCTAAGTTTGCTAACCACAGCAAATCCTTTCTTCGACACTGTAACAACAATAATCTTATAGAGATCTTTGAGTTCTTTTCCTTGACCGAGTATAACCTCTGGTATACCGCTTCTTAATTCTCGGAGAGGATCTATTTTTGCCAAATTTTTTTCTACGTATTCAATTGAAAACAGTTTTAGCTCTTGCTCCGCGATTCGAACAGAAATGTCACCCTTTGCTAATTTTTCTAATATTTCTCTAAGTTCCATTTCTCTGCTGTTTGTTAAATGATTCCAATATCAAAGAGAAAAACTCTGTATTGCGTTTTTTACACTTTGTACTCCTAGATCAAAGACTTTCTTTTCGCTCTCATCCAATTTTAGTTCAATTATTTTCTCCATACCTTCATGACCTAAGACGCATGGCACACCTATACATACGTCATTGTATCCATATTCACCTTCTAGTAATGCAGAGACGGGCAGTATTGCTTTCTTGTTTTTGATGATACTTTCCACCATAGTTGATACGGCATTTCCAGGAGCATAAACAGTTGCACCTTTTAACGATATTACTTCAGCTGCAATGCCTTTGGTTTTAGTTGCAAGGTCTTTGGATTGTTCTGTAGAGATAAACTCAGTTAATGGGATTCCACCCAAGCTTGAAAATCTCACAAGTGGAAGCATATTCTCGCCATGTTCGCTTATTACCATAGCTTGAATTGAATCTCTAGATATTCCAGTGACTGTGCTGATGTGTTCTTTAAATCTCGACAGATCGAGCATTCCACCCATACCCATGACCTGTGTTCTCTTTCGACCAAGAGATTTAAGTACGAGATATGTCAGCGGATCAAGTGGGTTTGTTACTACAATTATCTTTGAGTCAGGAGCATAATTTTTGATTTTGTCACATACCCCCTTTACTATATCTGCATTAGTCTTGAGCAAATCCATACGGGTCATTCCTGGCTTTCTACCAACTCCAGCGACAACAATGACAAAGTCGGATCCTCTCATATCTTCATAATTGTTAGAACCGCGTGCGATACAGTCTATTCCTTGTTCAGCCAATTGATGGTTTATATCCATTGCTTCACCTTGAGGTAAACCCTCCACAATATCTAAAAGCAAAACGTCTCCTAATTCTCGCAGTGAACAATTCAATGCCACTGATGAGCCAACTCTTCCGGCGCCTATAACAGTAATATTCATTTAACAATCAACGAAGTTGGAGATTATTTATAAATTTTCTAAATAGCACAGAATTCTGTCAGTCTAACATAGCTTCACTAAGGTGAATTTGATAAAACCACTAAATACAGCTCAGCTTATTTCTGATAAAAATCACAATTTGAGTTATGTCCTAAAACGTTGGTAAAAAGTATTATAGGAAAACAAATTTTATATAGTTTTCCTATTTGGAACAATAATTAGGTCTATCATGGTCAAAAATCGAAATCAATGCATAATGTTTTTATGCACACATGAAATCTATTTTTTATGGAAGGATACTGTGTAAAGTGTAAACAAAAAAGAGTTATGAATGACGAAAAGAAGATAACAATGAAAAATGGAAAACCTGCAACCCAAGGAATATGTTCAACTTGCGGTACAAAGATGTTCAGGATAGGAAAGTAAACAAATCTGAGATTTATCAATCCCTTGTAATAGTGTTTTCCATCTAATTTTTTAAATTATTCCTACTAGGTGAAATTTCGAAGAGGATTCTTTTTACCAGTAACATTAGTGTTAGTGGGCTGTTCCGAATCATTTTCCAAGTCTATTTCATTGTATTTTTCTGTTGAACTTGTTTTCAATTTTGAAATTGATTCAGATTTTCTGGATTCAAAACTATCAAGTTTTTCAAGTGCTTGACTGATTTCAGCTTCCAAATTATGTATTTTTTCTGCTTCTACCCGTAGTGACTTGTCTGGGTTACCTCCGCTAAATGAATTATTTACAAGTTCTTGATCTGGGGTATCAGGACGTAACTGCTTTGGTTGTCGACTAGGCACTTTGATATTGCTTTTCGAAAGCTCCGTCAGTCTTGTGTCTATGACTTTTATCTTGTCTTCGATTATAGAAACAAGGTTGTTCTTTATTGCGCTAAGATCATAAAGATCTACGATGGACTTGGTGTGATCAATTTCTTCTTCACATTTTCTCAAATCTTCAGCATACTTTATTGCCAATCTGTCAAACTCCAATTGACTCAATTTTCCTTCTCTAAAGAATTCGTGTGTTTTTCTCACCGAACTTGTAATAATTGATCTTTCAACTTCTAAAGAGTCTAATTCATTTTTCATCATCTCAACTTCTGAGCTAGTTTTATTGGTGTCAAAGTAACTATCCTTCTTGCTGATTTTTTTCTTTGGCTGCAATTTCACAATTCTATGTTTTCTGATTTGACGGAAAGCTAATGAGGAAATTGCACCTAAACCTATTGAAAAGGTTGCAATAAGCAAGTCCAATTTAAGGTAATAAATTACAACATACTGTTAAGTCTTGTCCTTAGAATATCTAAGTTACTCTGCGTTTTATCCAATCATACTTTCGTGTTTTTGGGTCCGGATAGCCGCATTTCCCGCATCGCTTGTCTCTTTTGTGAAAAGAGTTATGACCACATCTTCTACATCTTATATGAGTACTCTTCCTCGTAAACTTCCCCATTGATGTTGTGCCTTTTGTCATTCTAATCTCTCCAAACTACTCAAATTATATTATTAGACTGGTGGTGGAGATATCATAACAACATTATCTCCCCTTACTACGATGGTTCCAATTTCGTTTGATTTTCCTTCGTCAAGTAATTCCACTGAATTGTCGAGTAACAAATTCATATGTTGATCAAAACCATGCAAATTGCCACGGATCACTTTACTTCCCTTAAGTTTTATCAGGACTATTTTGCCCAAACTTTCATCGAGTACCTTTACAGCCATATCAACGGACATCTATTTCATTACCTATGGTATTCCTTAATGAAGGTCTATATTAAAGTTAATAATAAATTAACAGACCGTACCTGATACTTTTTTCGTAATTAAATAAATATACGCATTTACATCATTTTAAAAATCTTAGATCCATTGCCCTACATGGTGAGCAGTTTATCTAGTTCTATAATTGTTCTTTCAAGGTTCTTCATTGTGACGGTTATTATTTTTTTACCCTCTTTCATTGTGGCGTTTCGGGGATCTCCCAATACGCCATTTTTTGTAATCTTAAATGATGCCGTATTACTGAGAAACGATGAATACGTAGAATGTAATATTTTCTTATTCAAATATCCGCTTTTAGCCTTCTGCATTTGAACCA
>JAICQW010000078.1 GCA_025937665.1 Nitrososphaeraceae archaeon
ACAGTACTTGCCATCATGACCAGGTCGTTTTCTGTAACTGAAGGGTGTACTGGCAGCGAAATGACACTTTTTGAAGCCCATTCTGTTATTTCGAGTTCTCCTTTATGAAACTTTGAGTAGTAAGGTGTTTGATGAACGGGCGGATCATAGTAAACAGTAGCGCCAATTCCGTGTTCGATAAGAAACTTTTTCACTTTGTCACGAGATTCATTGAGGGCCATCGTATACAGATACCAATTGTATTTTGCCCTCTGATTTTCATGGGGCAAAGCAATATTTTTGTCTCTAATTTTATCATTTAATAGTTGCCCTAGTTTCCTTGCATTAGTCGCTCTCTTGTTCAACATGGATTGAATCTTTTTCATTTGTATTTTTGCGATTGCTGCCGAAATTTCTGGTAATCTCATATTGAAGCCAACAAGACGTGTGTCGTAGCCATTCACCATGCCATGATTTCGAATCATTCGTAGCTTATCTGCAAACTCGTCGCTATTGGTAGTAATCGCCCCACCCTCACCTGATGTCAGGACTTTAGATGCATACATGCTAAAACATCCCATTTCTCCTATAGTCCCTGTCTGTTTTCCATCAAAAGTAGACCCCAAGGACTGACAGGCATCTTCAATGACCATCAAGGATTTCTTGTTTGCAAATTCCAGAATTTCGTCCATCTTTGCAGGGTGCCCGTATAAATGGACTGGAATTATCGCCCTTGTCTTATCAGTAATCTTGCTCTGTAAATCTTGAGGGTTCATACAGTAGGTATCCTTTTCAATATCTACAAAGACAGGTTTGGCACCAGTACATGCCACAGAATTTGCAGTTGCTACAAATGTAAACGATGGGATTAACACTTCATCGTTTTCTCTGATGCCTGCAGCAAGAATTGAAGCGTGCAACGCAGCAGTACCAGAATTTACAGCTATAGCATGTTTGACATGCAGGAATTCAGCCAACAACTTTTCAAAATCCTGAACTCTTTTGCCGCCAGAATAAGCTGCTGAGGTCAAAATTCCCTCATCTAGTACGTTGAGAATTTCTTGTCGTTCATCTTCATCTATTTCTGGTTTATTTATTGGTATCATCAATGATTCACTTGATTAATAATTTAGTAATATACAAGATAATGATGCCATTTATAATCAAAACGTCTTATGGCTATCGGCAGCATTTAAACAAATAAAAATAAGAAATAGTCCAAAAGATTCAAGCAGATGTGGCAGAGTGGTCTTCTTAGATTTAAGAACACAATAATGCGTCGGCCTTGAGCCAAGTCGAAGAAAGCCGATTCGCCTTCGGGCGAGCAGGAGTTCAAATCTCCTCATCTGCGTCATAAATATCCTAATTGACATTTCCAATTTGATTGACAGATTTATGGCGGTGAATCGATTGGATTGGACAGGAAATTAAATAGAATTATAAAAAATCAAGTTTAATGCAAGCGCATGGAAAAAAGAAAGCTAATGCGACTTGTTATCCCTTCGGTTCTTGTCATAATTGTCAGCGTAATAACCATGAAATATTCACCTAGTGAAACCCTGGTGCCATTACCTTCCCCAGTATCAGATTCTGGCAATTTGACAACTTCAAAGGGAGTTGAAATTATTGCGCAAGGATTACAAGCTCCAAGGGCTGTCGATGTTTCTAAGGACGGCAGAATTTTCATTACGGAAAAAAATGGGAGTATTAGAATCATTGAAAATGGTACCCTTTTGGAGGAACCTGTCGGTGACATTAGAGTTGAAAATATTGGGGATGCTGGATTGCTTGGACTTGCATTGCACCCAAACTTTACACAGAATCACCTCTTCTATGTATATTACACATACTCAAACAACAGTGGTCTATTTAATAGGGTCCTGATGCTTCAAGAAAGCAACAACAAGATAATTGATTCAAAGACAATTATAGATGGCATTCCTGGAGGAGAATATCGTGATGGCGGTCGCATTAAATTTGGCCCCGATGGGAAACTGTATGTCTCAACTGGAGATGCCTCAATTCCAGAACTATCACAGGACCCGGAATCTCTAGCAGGAAAAATTCTCCGTGTAAATGAAGACGGAGCTATTCCGCTAGATAATCCAATTTCTAATTCAAGTGTGTATGCGTACGGTTTTAGGAACGCTCAAGGCTTGGCATGGAATATCATCAGTGGCGACCTCTATGTTTCCGATCAGGGAGCAGCTGGTAATGATGAAATAAACCTGGTGACACCTGGAATGAATTATGGATGGCCCAACGAAGAATGTAATAGTAACGGTGAGAATATTGCTCCATTGCTGTGTTTCAATCCATCCCTTGAACCTTCAGGTTTGGTCTTTGCAGCTTCGGATAAGTTAGGGTATAAAGAACATCTGATAATCGCTACTCTAAAGGGATCCCATTTAAGAGAAATTAACTTTGAATCAGGTAGTCAAAGTACCATCCTTGTTGGTTTTGGCCGCATTGTAGATGTTGTCGAGTCTGAGGATGGATCAATCTTTGTTCTTACGAGTAATACCGATGGAAGGGCATTGCCTCAAAAGGATGATGACAAAATATTAAGGCTTACTAGATCATAGTAGTCGTACCAATGACAGAAAAGAAATTTTACCAGATGAGTCTCGGAGAAAGATTGTCATTATTAGCAGCAAAAAGCAGTCTTACGAAAAATGAAATTTCCGCTGTTCTTAATCATCCATTATCATTTGATAATATTGACAAGATGGTAGAAAATGCAATCGGAAGTTTTTCACTTCCTCTCGGCATAGCAACAAATTTTGTAGTCAATGGAAAAGAGTATCTTGTTCCCATGGCTATCGAAGAACCTTCTGTTATTGCAGCAGCAAGTCATGCCGCAAAACTAGCCAAGTCTAAAGGAGGATTCAAGGCCTCGGCAAATAGTTCTATAATGAGAGGTCAGATTCAGGTAACCAACCTTTTAGATATTAAAAAAGCCACGCAGGTCATTTCAAAGAGTAAGGAATCCTTGCTCAAAGAAGCCAATTCCGTTTCAAAAAATGTCAAGGCTCTCGATCTGAAATCAAGAGTAATTGATAATGACATCGATGGAACGAAAATGCTTTTGGCTGAAATTTATGTTGATTGCAAAGATTCCATGGGAGCCAACACCATAAATACAATGTGCGAACTTTTGGGCCCCAAAATACAGCAAAAAACAGGTGGCAAGGTTATTCTCAAAATACTTTCCAACTATGCCACGGAGAGGATAGCTATCAGTAAAGCTACTTTCAAGAAGGAAGAACTCGGAGGAGATGATATTGTTGATAGGATACTTTCCGCTTTTGCTCTAGCCTTTTCTGATACTCACAGGGCAGTAACACATAACAAAGGAATCATGAATGGAATTGATGCAGTATGTATTGCAACAGGTCAAGATTTTCGTGCAATTGAGGCTGCCGCTCATGCATATGCATCAAGAGATGGCAAATACCGATCACTTACTTCTTTTTCAAAGTCGGCAAATGGCGATCTTGTAGGTAAAATAGAAATTCCCCTATCAGTTGGCATTGTAGGCGGCATATCAACAGTCCATCCTATGGCCAAGATGGGCCTGAAAATATTAGGGATAAAATCGGCAAGCGAACTAGCCTGTATCATAGCATCTGCTGGACTTGCGCAAAATTTAGCGGCAATTAGGGCATTGTCCACAGAAGGAATTCAGAAAGGACATATGAAACTTCATGCAAAAAACATTGCTGTTGCAGCAGGCGCGACTGGCAAATTAGTTGATTTGGTTTCAGAAGCAATGTACAAGCAGTCAAAGATAAGTTTGGATAGTGCTAGACGAATTCTACACGAACTGGGAACGGTAAAGGTTGGTTCGTCGAAGAATACTAAAAATACTCCATAATAAATAATTTTGAACAATTTTTCATAATAAACATATTAATAATTGTCAGAAAAGAAACTCTACAAGTAATTTATTCAATAGAAATATATCCCATTAAAAAGATCCTTTTGATATCAGATGGCAACAGTAAAATTTGCGATACCAAAAGGCAGTATCGAAGATGCGACATTTAAGATCCTTGAAGAGGCATGGCATACAGTCAGGGGTCGGGGTAGAACATATAGGGTTAAGCTAAGCGATCCCGAAATAGAAGTAAAAATCCTTAGACCGCAAGAGATCCCAACGTATGTACAAGAAGGATTTTACGATATAGGAATTACTGGTAAAGATTGGATTATCGAAGCAACTGCAGATGTTAAAATTCTATTAGATCTAGAATATGGCCAGGTTAATCAGGTCATAGCAATCCCGGAAAATTTTGAATACAACGACTTGACTGAGTTAATAGAAGGTTTCGCAAAACAGAAACGAACTTTAAGAATTTCATCAGAGTATCTCACTACAACTTCTGCTCATATACGTTCTAACAAAGCGTACCAAAAGTATTATGGTGATATTCGCCCGATGATTATTACCCCATGGTTGAGAGTAGGTGAAAATAAAATGGTCGAAATCTTTCTATCCTTTGGAGCGACTGAGGCTAAACCTCCCGAAGATGTTGATGCTATATGTGATATAACAGAAACAGGCACTACACTAGTTCAAAACAACTTGAAGCTTATTGAAACTTTGGGTCATTCAAGTGCACATCTAATTGCAAACAAGAAATCATTAGAAGACAAAGTAAAGGCTGAGAAAATCGCAGACATAATCGCCCTTATCAAGGGTGTTGTGGAAGCAAGGAAAAAACTTCACATTTTTGTGAATGTGAAAGAAGAGAACCTACAAAAATTGCTGGATAGTTTGCCTGCACTCAAAAGACCCACAATTAGCAAATTAAGTGAAGAAGGTTGGTTTGGCGTCAACACAGTCATAGACAAAGATGAATACATAAAGATAGTTCCAAAGTTAAGAGAGATAGCGCAAGGACTTGTTGTAATACAGCCAAAACAAATTCTCCCACTAGAGGAGCTAAAACAGGTCATGAATAAGTGATCAAAAAAATAATAGTAAAGAATGCAGTAAAAGAAGCAAATTTCATTCGACGTTCAAACCGTATCCCTCAGAAAAGTAAATTAGTTGAGAAGATAATCAATGATGTTATCAAATATGGGGACAGTGCGATTTTAAAGTATACGAAAAAATACGATAAAGTAAAAATCGACTCCATTATAGTAGACAAATCCGAATTAAAAAAAGCCTATAAAGAGGTAACAGCGAATCAATTGAATTCCCTAAAGAAAAGCAAAAAACTTCTTGAAAAAAATGAGAAAATGCTTTTGAAACGATTGACAGGAATCATATCATCTGAGAACGGTATAACAATTGAGAGAGCTCTCAAACCAATAGAAAGTGTTGGGTGTTATGTCCCGGGTGGACAAGCAAGATATCCAAGTACTTTGATGATGTGTGCTGTTCCTGCTATGATTGCAGGCGTAAACACAATATCAGTAGTAAGTCCTCCCAGGAAGGATGGTAGTATTGATCCTGTAACGCTAGTAGCTGCTGACATATGCGGGATTGATAAAGTCTATAGAATAGGTGGTGCCCAGGCGGTGGCAGCTCTTGCATACGGAACTAGAACAATAACGAAAGTTGATAAAATTGTTGGACCAGGTGGATTGTTTGTTAATATTGCAAAATTTCTTGTTAGTAACAAGATTGGCATTGATATGATTGCAGGTCCGACTGAACTTTTAATATACGCAGATTCAAGATCTGATCCCCGATATGTAGTCAAAGATCTGATATCACAAGCAGAACATAGTCCGGATACAATTTGTGGTGTCGTTACTACTTCAGAGTCTCTGGTTACAAAATTAGTAAATGAAATCAAGAATACATTGAACAGTTCCCTATCCAGATTGGAAATTGTCTCATCTAGCTTAAGAAAAAACGGTTTTATTGCACTATGTAAAAATGAGGATGATGGTATATCATTTATTAACGAACTTGCACCAGAACACCTTGAAGTCATATCAGAAAACCCTGGTAGAATTGCTTCAAAGATAAATACTGCGGGTATTGTGTTACTGGGTAAGTATAGTCCATCATCGGCAAGTGACTATTGTCTTGGATCAAATCACGTGTTACCAACGATAGAATTTGGTAAATCAAAATCCTCATTATCAGTACTTGATTTTGTAAAATTAGTTAGCCATATTACAGTAACAAAAATGGGTCTCCAATCGGTTCAAAAATACATAAAGGAATTGGCCTTTGCAGAAGGTTTACCGAATCATTATTATGCTGTAGAAGAGAGGTTTAGAAATTGACAGATTGGTTGATAAAGGAAATGAAAAAAATTTCCATGATAGAGAAGTATGCTGTACCCCCTGAGAATAATTATTCTAAATTGGACGCAAATGAAAATCTAGTTGTAGACAAGGACTATCTTACCAAAATTGCTTTAGACAGTTTAAAAAAAATTGATTTGAGAAAATATCCCATTAACCTATACGAACAATTGTACAGGAGGCTGTCTCATTATCTAAAGATAAGTGAAAAGTCATTAGTATTGGGTAGTGGTTCTGATCAAATTATTGATTTACTTTTGACTCTAATTGGAAAAGGAAGGAGGTTAACTTCAATTTATCCTACTTTTTCATATTTTAAAACAAGATGTCAGTTCCATGGAATAGCATTTTCTGATATAATGTTATCATCAATTGATAACACTCTTGATATAGAGCAATTTATAGTCGATGCAAAAAAATCACATGCGATTTATTTGTGTTCTCCCAACAACCCTACAGGAAATCAATTTGATAAATCAGAAGTTCTGCATATTTTGAAAACCTTGAAAAATAACTTGGTGATTGTAGACGAAGCATATGTTGAATTTTCAAAATATTCATTAACTAAATATGTGAATGAGTATCCAAATCTGGTAATTCTTCGTACATTCTCAAAGGCATTGGGTTTGGCAGGAGCAAGAGTAGGATATATGATAGCAAACAAGGAACTTGCAGAGTTATTTAGAAATAGAATTCAATTACCATATGCAGTAAATAGCCTTTCACTTGCCATTGCAGTGTCATTGATTGCTAGACCTAAAAAAGTACAGGAAAGCATTTCACTAATAAAAAATGAAAGAGAGAGACTCTACCAAAATCTATCAAAAATTAAATACGTTGATGTTTACAAATCAGATGCAAACTTTCTGTTCATAAACTGTAACACAAGATATAGTAAAATTGTTGAGGCGCTAGAAAATTCAAAAATAGTAGTAAAAGGATTAGGCAATATCAAAAACTATGGAAACTGTATCAGAATAACTGTGGGTACAAAAAAGATGAATAATAAAATATTGTCAGCAATCAAGAATATTCATTGAATTCAAAGCAGAATCGATTACAATGAATTCAGATACATGTATTATATTTGATATCGATGGTACGCTGATTGATACTAGCGAATCTTACAACAAATCCATAAAAAAAACTGTCCAGTTCCTTGTAAAATATATCGATGTATCCAAAGAGAACCTAGGAAAAATAGTCAGTAATGAACTGATTTTCAAATTCCGTAAATCTGGAATGTTTAACAATGATATTGACACAAGCTATGCACTAGTTCTAAGTATATTATGTGGACCTCTCAAAAAATCTGATTTACTTTTTTTCATAGAAAACATTGCACAGAACGCCAGTTCAAAGGGAATCAAGTCGGTTGAAAATTATTTAAAAAATTACTCGGAAAGCCGTCTCAAACAAATAAAGAAAATATTGAGGTATCCTGGAGATGTTAATACAAGTATTATATCTCGGGTCTTTGACGAGTACTTTTATGGTCCGCAATTGTTTAAAAAACAACACGGTACAAATTCAAAATATTATTCTGGAAGACCACTCATTGAAAATGACATACTTTTAGCAAAAAATTCGACTCTCAAGAAAATATCGAATATGTTTGATATGAGAACAGGAATTGTTTCGGGAAGAAGTAGAATAGCTGCAGAATATTCCCTCAAATCAGTCTTTAAGTTTTTTGACATGGAAGGGTCAGTTTACTTGGAGGATGAAAAAAGAGAGATGGGCAAACCAAACCCTTTGTCCTTAATAAAATCAGTAAAAAGCTTTGGAGTCAGCAATGCTTTTTATGTTGGAGATTCCGCAGAGGA
>JAICQW010000240.1 GCA_025937665.1 Nitrososphaeraceae archaeon
GGTTAGGTTGGGTGTTTGGAGTTGTTAGGTTAGGTTGGGTGTTTGGAGTTGTTAGGTTAGGTTGGGTGTTTGGAGTTGTTAGGTTAGGTTGGGTGTTTGGAGTTGTTAGGTTAGGTTGGGTGTTTGTAGTTGTTAGGTTAGGTTGAATAGGAGAAAAAGTATCTGGGATGGTCAAGTTAGGCTGTGCAAAAGTTAAACCATGGGTAGAAAAAAATACAAGACCAGTCAGAGAGATGATATAAACATAGTATAACCTGAAATTTGTTGACACTTGAACTGGTCTAGAAAATTGCTAATAAATCATCAGGTTCATATGTTGTGTCTTCATAGTAAATATTTGTGATCCAGAGACACTCAATCGTCTAGTTCTCGTTTTGTCCACGTCTTCAAATTTCCTAATAATGGCAAGAAATACTAAGAAATTTTTTGTGAATGCATCAAAACAAAAACATGCATTGCAAAAATCATGAGCACGTTGTTCAAATTTCGCATAGAAAGGCTAATTGTATGTCAAATGTAACTCGCATTAATGATTTTTCCTTCCAAAAACGAATTGCAAACAAGACACAGAAATTAGTTGTTGCTGCGCAAGTAAGTCCAAAAAGATGATTCGGTAACATGCGTTACTAATTAAACTGATAGTTTTGCAGAGAAAAAGCTGTTACCTAAAAAGTGTTAGCGGAATCATTCCATAAGGTGCCTGACATCGCCTTCCAAGATTCCAGATTCATTATGAAGTCTATCGATATGTTTTGAAAGACCTTCTTTTGTATCAAATGGAGAACCGCAATATGCACAACTGAAATTTGCTTTACTAGAATCCTTCACATATTCTATTGATTTGGTATCAATAATACATACCGGGGTTCCATGAAGAACTTCATCAATGGATGAAAGAGCAATGGCCTCCATTTTTCTCGAGATGTCTTCGCGTGATATTATTCCAAGTACAGCAGAGTATGCATGAACCATTAATTGTCTTACATTTCGCTTATTCATAATTGTCAGGGCATCTTTTATGGTATTTTGTGGATTGACTGCCAGAACTGGTGACGTCATTATTTCTCTTAGCTTAATCTTGGAGGGATTTTTTCCTTCAGATGTTACTTTATAGAGAATGTCTGTCTTGCTTACCATGCCGACCACTTCTCCAAGATGTGTAGCAAGGACGCTGCGCTGGTTTCTCTCCTTCATTCCTTTTATTGCCTCATCCAGAGTCTTATCAGCTTCAAGTATAATTGCATCATTATTCATTAAATTTCCCACAGGCCATGATAGGAGTGAAGAAATACTTTCGGAAATTAGGGCACTAGTCATGAATATATTATTGGGAGGATATATTTATATATATATACGATTTAGGCATTTTTTTAAGTTAGTTGACTTATATTCCAACCGAATAGACAATTATATGTCAAATTTACAACAAAAATGTCCCGATAAAAGAAAATGGGTTAATTTATTTTCATAAATTCCCTCTAATCAGAACTAAAGAAGTAAATCTACAAATGTAACATCCAAACATTTCAGGAAATTTTGTAATCCCCTAAGTATGATTTTGTCCCTTTCAGAATTATATAAGATATGTTTATGCGTTACCAAATAAAAGACCTTATTAATCTCAAGTATATGGGTGGCGCTTTCACGTACCGAAGGCATCAATCAATTCTTAAACTTTGTTTATTTTGACATCATTACTATGCGTTAGTCGAAAATGAATAACAAACTACTCCGTCTGCTGGGAACACAGACTGTCTGCCATCAAATCATTTTTCTGCTCTACTTCGCACGCGTTAAGATCTTCAAAACAAAATGGGCCTCCATTCTCTGAATCATAACAATATACACTGTGTGAATCAGCATAGACGACTTCCGTTAACATGCTCGCAAAGATAACCACAGAGGTAAGCACTGTGATATTCAGAGCTCTCATACACATCTTAGGGCAACATAGTTTAATATCCATATTAAGAAATTCTAAATTAATATATCCATGTTAAACTCTAAAATTCATTTGTGTAATATAGAAGCTGATTTTGAGCTCTAAAAAATTCAGGATGCGAAATTATGACCTTGAAGTTATTAATTTAAGAATCTTGCTTGGTGTTTTTTCTAGGTTTTTTTTGCTTTAGTATTCATCTTTGAACCTTCTTGACTAAAGAAAGCCTTCAGTTTTTCAATGTTTTCCTCATGAACCGTAGTCCGAAAGGGGTCTATTGGAACTTTATTCTTTCGTGCAGTCAGAATATCTGTTACCCCTGATTGTATTAATTCATTCTTAGAATAACCCCGTCCACGTCGTGAAATATGTACTCCATTGGTTACAGTCTTGACAATTCCACGCCTAATAGCATCCTTCATACTCAACAAAAAATTAAGATCTAAATTAAAAGGTTTCTTGACTGACTGCCCCTTCAAAGATATGCCCATTATGATTGTTCTGACACAAAAGTCACGGATAAAGTCTCAATACTCAATGAAAAATGCTTTGAATAAAATATATTATGTTTCAAAAAATCATTCTGCTCAAGGAGCTGAGCGCCGGGGTAGCTCAGCTTGGTCAGAGCGTTCGACTCATAATCGAAAGGCCGCGGGCTCAAGTCCCGCCTCCGGCACGTAATCATAAATTCAGAGGACCTTGAAAATAAAGAGATATTTATGCCA